>CANBUF010000009.1 GCA_947372575.1 Alcaligenaceae bacterium
AATCCAATCGTGCCAGCCTGATCTGCACGCATTGTTTCAATGAGTGCGGGTAACTCCTGCGTCAATATGCGAGCCTTCCACTGACACTCCTGCCATTCCTGTTCTGCCTCAGAATCATGGACAATGCCGCCGCCCACATGATAGGTGCCCTGTCCGTTGTTTTCGAGTACGAGAGTGCGGATGGCAACGTTGAGTGAAAAATCACCATTGGGTGCGAGCCAGCCGATACTGCCGCAGTACAGACCTCTAGGGTGCGATTCGGTTTGCTGAATGCGGTGCATGGCGGCGATCTTGGGAGCTCCAGTCACCGAACCGCAGGGAAACAATGCTTTTAAAATTGTCTCAAATCGGGTGTCTTTGCGAATGGTTGCCTGTACTGTCGAGGTCATTGTCCAGACGGAGGGGTATTGTTCAAGTGAAAACAGAGGTGCTGCCCGTACCGTTCCGGGAATGGCAATTCGCCCTAAATCGTTGCGTAATAAATCGACAATCATCAGATTTTCAGCACGATTTTTTTGACTGTTCTGCAGGTCTCGCCCAGTCTGCGCATCCAGCTCCGGATCCGCCACGCGCGGTGCAGTGCCTTTCATCGGGCGAGTGGTCAGTGTCTCGCCCTGACGTTGTATAAACAGCTCTGGTGAGAACGACAGAACGGTCCGGTCGAGATCTTCGATATAGGTGGCATAGGCCGAAGGGTGCTGATTGGCAAGCTTGCGATAGAGCTTGTCCGCCTGGCCCGTCGTTGATACGTGCATGGGGAAGGTCGCATTGATCTGATAGACCTCGCCTTGTGCGATCCATTGACGGATCTTGCCGATACGCTCGAGATAGGCAGCATGCGTAATGGCAGGTTGTACCGTCAGGACGCCTGCGTCTAGTGTATCTGCTGCATCCCATGGCGACTCAAGTGACATCTGGTCAAAGACCAGTGCGGTGAGTCTGGGATGCGTATTGACACTGTGTTGCTGCTCCGTTCTGCTGTTCTGCTGTGTCGCCTTCGTTGGCTGGTGCGCGTTCGTAAATCGCTGGGATGAACGCCTGAGTGCAGGTTCCAGCCATTCACCCAGTTCATAGTCAAGCAACAAGGCAATCCACGCCCCGCTGCGTTGTGCCGCTTGGATATCGGCAAACGCTTTGGGTAACTCGTCCAGACATGACGCAGTAATCCGTGCACGCAGTCCGCTGAGCACACGTGCCTGTCCGGTCAGGCGATCTTCAAAACGACAGACATTCATTTGCGCGTCATGAACTCATGCAGGACTTCGCCAGTGTGCGAGCGTTTACGCACCGCCACAACTTGTTCAGGTGTGCCTTCAATGACCAGTTTTCCACCACCTGTGCCACCTTCTGGTCCCAGGTCAAGCAACCAGTCTGCCTCGGCGATGATATCCAGATTGTGTTCGATTACGACGACCGTGTTGCCAGCCTCAACCAGGCGATGCAGAACACGGATGAGCTTTTCTACGTCTGCCATAGACAGACCCACTGTGGGTTCGTCGAGCACGTATAAGGTATGCGGGAGACGTGATGCGCGACCCGTTGTAATGACGCCTTCGGTCATGCGTGCTTTAGCCAGCTCGGTGACGAGTTTGATCCGTTGCGCTTCGCCGCCTGAAAGTGTGGGGGACGGTTGACCTAGCGTCAGGTAGCCCAGGCCGACATCCTGCATCAATTGCAGAGGGTGACGAATGCGGGGGTGCGCAGCAAAGTACCCAATAGCGTCATCGACCTCCATCGAGAGTACCTCGCCTGCGTGTTTTTCGCGCATCCGCACGCCAAGCGTATCGGTATTGAACCGTGCACCATTGCAGGCATCACAGGGGACTTTGACATCCGGCAGGAAACTCATTTCGAGTGTGCGCATTCCCTGTCCTTCGCAAAGCGGGCAACGGCCATCACCGGTATTGAATGAAAAACGCCCAGGTCCCCAGCCCCGTATGCGCGCTTCATTGGTCTCGGCAAATTGCTTGCGCACATCATCCCAGAAACCGATATAGGTGGCGGGACAGGAGCGTGGTGTTTTACCGATGGGTGTCTGATCGACTTCGAGCACGCGGTCCAGTTGCTGCCAGCCCTCAATAGCCTCACAGCCATGCCAGACGGGATCGGCGCGTTTGGCAACTGCGGCATGCAAATTGTCCAATAGCACTTCGCGTGCGAGGGTGGATTTGCCTGAGCCGGAGACACCGGTCACGACACTCAGTCGACCAATCGGGAAATGCGCATCAATATGTCGCAGGTTATGCAGCTTTGCACCCTTGACGGTGATCATCGGTGTGTCTGTGGCGATCGGCCGTCTGGGTTGCAGGGGGTGTGCCAGAGGATGCCTGAGATAGTGTCCCGTGGTGGACTCGGGGGCATCCATCAAGTCTTTCAATGTGCCTTGCGCGACGACGCGGCCACCCCGGATGCCAGCTCCTGGTCCGATATCAATCACGTGCTCAGCGCGTCGGATCGTGTCGTCATCATGTTCGACCACAACCAGTGTGTTGCCGTTTTGCTCCAGACGGGACAGTGCGCCCAGCAGGATGCGGTTGTCGCGGGGATGCAGGCCGATTGTAGGCTCGTCCAGCACATAGCAGACGCCTTGCATGTTCGAGCCCAGCTGTGCGGCGAGCCGGATACGTTGTGCTTCACCGCCCGATAAGGTGGGTGCTGCGCGATCCAGCGCGAGATACCCCAGGCCGACTTCCTGCATGAATTGCAGACGACCGCGAATTTCGGAAAGAATGTCACGGGCGATATCCGCATCACGCCCTTTGAGCACGAGTGCGGTAAAAAATGTATGCGCATCCGAAACTGGCAAGCCAGCGAGTTCAGCAATTGATTTGTCGTGCCAGATCACCGCACGTGAAACGGGATTGAGTCGTGCGCCATGGCAGCTGTTGCATGCCTGGGTTTCACCTTCGTACCAGGCATTCCAGGCCGTTTCTTCACCCGTTTGTTCCGCATCAAAGCCCTGAAGTTGTAAGCCTGTACCAAAACATGCCTGACACCAACCGTGCTTTGAGTTGTAGGAGAACATTCTTGGGTCTGGTTCAGGAAAACTGGTGCCGCAACTCGGGCAGGCACGCTTGACAGAAAAGTGCTCCTGCTCAAGCTTTGCTTCCATGTCTTCGTGCAGCTTGCCCAGCGGCCAGACAATGCTCATTACGCCCTGACCATGTTCGAGGGCGCTGCGCACGGCTTCACGCAGCTCGGTTTCGTTATTGCTGCCCACAGTCAAATCAGCAACGGGTAATTCAATCGTATGTTCTTTAAAACGATCCAGTCGCGGCCATTTCGCTGTAGGAATAAAGGCCTCATCCACGCGCAAGTGGGTGTGGCCTTTACCCGCAGCCCATTTAGCCAGATCCGTATAAAAGCCTTTGCGCGCCGTGACCAGCGGTGACATCAGGCCAATCCGCTGACCCTTGTGATCGCGCATGATGCGCGCCACGATCTGGTCGGCGCTTTGCGGTTCGACACTCACCTGGCAAGTGGGGCACATTTGTGTGCCGAGTTTCATGTACAGCAGACGCAAGAAGTGATGGATCTCTGTCATCGTCGCGACGGTGGATTTACGTCCACCGCGGCTGGTCCGCTGCTCGATAGCCACGGTCGGTGGAATCCCAAAGATCGCATCGACGTCTGGCTTGCCCGCTGGCTGCACGATCGCGCGCGCATAGGCATTGAGCGATTCAAGATACCGGCGCTGTCCTTCGTTAAACAGGATATCGAACGCAAGCGTCGACTTACCTGAACCCGACACGCCAGTAATGACGGTGAATTTTCCGTGAGGAATACTGACGCTGATATTTTTAAGATTGTGTTCACGCGCATGCAGAATATCAATGCTGGTGGCTGCACGCCTTTTTTCTTTCAATACGGTCTGTAGAGAGCGACCTGCCTGGTTTTGCCCAGGTTCATTGAGCGTCAGATTACTCGCTGCCTGACTTCCCGCCAGGGCAGAGGTACCGATTGCATCGGGTGTCATCGCAACGGCGTATTCACGCAGCGCCGCCCCTGTATAGGAGCTCGGATGTGCCATCACCTCCTCAGGACTCCCCGCGACGATCAGTTCGCCGCCTGCGTCTCCGCCGTCAGGACCGAGGTCAATCACCCAGTCTGCCGAGCGAATGACATCCAGATTGTGTTCGATGATGAGCAAGGTGTGACCGGCGCCGAGCAGTTTGCGAAAGGCGCGCATCAATCGCGATACGTCATCAAAGTGCAAGCCAGTCGTGGGCTCGTCAAACAGGAATAGACTGCCTTTTTTGGCGAGCTTGGTCGTCGAGATCCCGCTGCGTGCGGCTTCGGCCAGATGGCCTGCGAGTTTGAGGCGTTGTGCCTCGCCTCCGGAGAGTGTGGGGACAGGCTGACCGAGCTTGACATACTCGAGCCCGACGTCCGCGAGAGGCGCCAGTCCAAGCTGGACATCCCTCAGGCCTTTAAAGAATTCGAGTGCTTCGGATACCGTCATATCCAGCACGGTGTCAATCGAGGCGCGGCGCCCGAGATGTTCGATCTGAACCTCCCGGACCTCGGGCCTGAAACGTTTGCCATCACAGTCTGGGCAGCGGATATAAACGTCAGACAGGAACTGCATCTCAACATGTTCGAAGCCTGTGCCACCGCATGTGGGGCAGCGACCATCGCCGCTGTTAAAGCTGAATGTGCCTGGCGTATAGCCTCGCTCCCGCGCGACCGGGGCTTGTGCAAACAGCTTGCGGATCGGATCAAAGGCTCCGACATAACTCGCAGGGTTGGAGCGTGCGGTTTTACCAATCTGGGCCTGATCCACCATCACGACATCTGCGAGTTGTTCTGCACCCAGAATGCGATCAAAGGCGCCAGGTGACTCTGTCGGCTTGCCCATGATTTTTAGTAGCCCGGGGTAGAGCACATCTTGAATCAGGGTGGATTTTCCCGAACCTGAAACGCCCGTCACACAGACCAATCTGCCAAGCGGGATTTCGATCGAGACATTTTTAAGGTTATTGGCGGTAACGCCTTCGAGCAACAGGCGTGGCGTGCCAGGCAAGACAGGCAGGGGGCGCGGTGCTTCGACCTTCATTCTGCCGCCCATGTACTTGCCGGTGAGCGTCTCGGCTGTTTTGAGGGCATCCGGCGTGCCATCAAACACGATGTGTCCGCCGCGCTCGCCTGGTCCCGGACCAACGTCGATCACGCGATCTGCGGCAATCATGACCTGGGGGTCGTGTTCGACCACGACCAGGGTGTTGCCCGCGTCACGCAGACGGTGCATCACCTCGACGACACGGTGAATGTCTCGCGGATGCAGGCCAATCGATGGTTCGTCGAGCACAAAGAGCGTGTTGACAAGGGAGGTCCCTAGGGCGGTAGTGAGGTTGATACGCTGCACCTCTCCACCAGACAGGGTCCGACTCTGACGATCGAGTGTGAGATAGCCCAGGCCGACGTCGCAGAGGAATTTCAGCCGTGCCCGGACCTCGGTGAGCACCAGATCCATTGCTGCATCGAGCGCACCGGCAAATTTGATCGTCTCAAAGAACGTGCTGAGTTGCACGATTGGTGTGAGCATCATGTCCTGGATGGTTTTGCTTTCGATTTTCCAGAGCAGCGCATCCGGTTTGAGGCGCGCGCCATGGCATGTCGGACAGGGGGTGTAGCTTCGATATTTCGAGAGCAGCACACGCACGTGCATTTTGTAGGACTTGGTCTCCAGCCAGGTAAAGAATCGCTGCACCCCATACCACTGGGTCTTCCACGCCTGATTGCCACCTTTCCATAATGGATCGCCATCCAGCACCCATTCCTGGTGCTCGGGAGGCAGGTGCTTCCAGGGGGTATTGGTGGAAACGTTGGCGCGCTTGGCGTACTTCAGGAGTTCTTCCTGGCAGTTGAGGTAGCTCGGGGTCTGCCAGGGTTTAACTGCGCCACCTTCCAGTGTTTTGTTTTCGTCCGGGATCACCAGGCCAAAATCAATTCCGATGACACGGCCAAAGCCGCGACAGGCTTCGCACGCACCTAGAGGGGAGTTGAAAGAAAAGGCGCTGGGTAATGGATCGCTATAGCTGATGTTGCATTCTGCGCAATGCAGTTTGTCGCTGAATTTCCAGACCTGTGCATCCACACCCTCTGTATCCAGTGCATGGACGGCAATCAGACCATTGCCCATTTTGAGCGCGATATCCAGTGCTTCCATGACGCGCGAGGGCTCTGCCGTTGATAAACGGAAACGATCCTGAATGACGCGCAGTGTGCGCAAGGCGGGTGCGCTGGGGGCTGACTTCTTTGAGGTGGATTTTTTGGCTGGGGTGCTGGAGGCGGACGGTGCCGTAACGTTTGCTTGCGAGCTGGGAGATCCGCCTGCCTGACTTTCATCCACATGCACGCGGGTATAGCCTTGCTGATCTAAAAATCCGCGGATTTCTTCTTCGCTAAAGCTGAGCGGCACCTGGACGGGAAAGGTCACTACCAGGCGCGGGTCGCCGAGTGCCGGCGCGCGGGCATTGATGGCTGCCAGGATTGAGGCCGTACTGTCACGACAGACGGCTTGGCCACAGCCGCGACAAAATAGTTGAGCGCCCCGGGCAAATAGTAATTTCAGGTGGTCATTGAGCTCGGTCATGGTGCCAACCGTGCTGCGTGAGCTGCGCACCGGATTGGTCTGGTCAATCGCAATCGCCGGAAGAATGCCCTCGATCTTGTCGACCTGTGGTTTATCCATCCGGTCAAGGAATTGCCGCGCGTAGGGTGAGAAGGTTTCGACGTAACGTCGCTGGCCTTCTGCGTAGAGTGTGTCGAAGGCCAGAGAGCTCTTGCCCGAGCCGCTGACGCCCGTGATGACAGTCAATTCGCCCGTATTCAGGGTCAAATCGAGGTTCTTCAGATTGTTCTGGCGCGCGCCAGTAATGCGAATAATTGGGTTCATTGTGCAATCATAAAGTGACTCGCCTACTTAGGTGGGCAAAATAGCCCCAATGTCCATATTGTTTTTAGGTTAATATAGTAGGTTCTACCGGAGATTTTTCATGGCTTCAGAAACAAAACGTACACGCCGTAACACCCTCGAGCGCCGTTGTTTGGGCAAGGCCTTCAAGCGCCTGTTCGTCAACGCACCTAAGGGCGTGTTCAAAATGCTGGAAAAAGTCAAAAAAGCCTAATTAAGGTTTGTTTTGAAATCTACGGTGCATTCACCGTAGATTTTAATTTTGATCGATTAAAAAGCCGTCACCTTTATTGTTGACGGCTTTTTTCGTGTGCTCCAAAACCGTTGATTTTGTCGGATAAAACCCTAAAATCGCACAATAGGCCTCACTGCGGGTTACCCCTAGGTGGTAAAGAGGCCTGTGACCTTGACGCGAGCTCCTTATAGCCTGAATATCTGTGCACGCAGCATATAAAAAATATTCGGAGACAACCATGAAGTTTTGTAATGCAAAACTATTTTGGAAGCTGACGCTGGCTTCAGGCTTGATCGCAGGTTCATTCGCCACCCAGGCCCAACCTATTAAGGTAGGCTGGCTGTCCTCACTCACTGGCCCACTCTCTGCTTCGGCGATTGCCGAGAACCAGGGTGTTGAGTTGGCTGTTGAGGAAATCAATGCCGCAGGCGGCATCCTGGGTCGCAAAATCGAGTTGCTGACCCGTGATACGGCGGGCGACCCGACCAAGGCGGTGAACTTTGCGCAACAACTCGCCTTTAGTGACAAGGTGAATGTGGTGATCGGACCTGTTAATTCAGGTGAGGGGCTGGCGACCACCCCGATGCTGGCACGCGCAGGGGTACCCAACATCATCATTGGTGCGATTGACGAGCTGACCGACGCCAAGAAGTATCCCCGTGCCTTTCGCATGATCAATACCAACATGCAGTGGATTACGACGGCGAACAACTATGCAATTCAAACACTGAAAAAGCAGAAGATTGCCGTCATCGCTGACACGTCGGGCTATGGCACGGCGAGCGCTAAATCTGCAATCGCCTTGCTGGAAAAGGCGGGTATCAAGCCGGTGTACTCCGTATTGATCGATGCCAACAAGACAGATGTCATGGATGAGATGACCAAAGCGCGTAATGCCGGGGCAGATGTCGTGATGCCCTGGTCTGCTGCGGCTGGGTTGCTGGGCCGTTTGATCAATGCGCGTGGCGAAATGGGCTGGGATGTGCCGATTGTTGGACATCCTGCATTGATGGCTGCGCAGATTCGCAAGTTACTCAATAAACCAGAGTACTGGGATAAAACCTATGCTGCAGGCTATCTGAGCACAACCTATCTGCCTGACGGCAAGTTGCCCGCAGCCACACAAACTCTCGTTGACAAAATCCGACCACGACTGGGCGGAGGAGAAATTGATGTGACCTTCTGGTGGGTGGCGCTCGGCTACGACACGGTCAAAATGATTGAGCATGCGATCAAAAAAGCGGGCTCGACCGATCCGGCGGCTTTTCAGAAAGCCATGGAAACAACCTCAAAATATCCGGGCGTCTACGCAACATATAGCTGGAGCGATACACAGCGCGATGGTTTCCCCGATAGCGATATGGTGATGAATACTGCCAATACGTTCAAGGACGGCAGTTTCAATCTCGCGCCAAAATAATAAAAAAAGGCTGATGAAATGCTGACAGTCCTTGTAACAGGTCTGGCCATTGGCATGCTGTATGGTGCCGTGGCGCTTGTTTATAACGTAATGTTTTCGACCTCCAAGGTGCTGTCGGTTACGACGGGTCACATCTCCATGCTCGGTGGCGTCTTTGGCGCGTGGTTCATGATCAACCTGCAGATGCCCTGGTATGTGGGGCTGCTCGGGGCGATTCTGATCGGTGCGGCATTTGGCTGGGTGACGGATGTGCTGGCGATTCGTCGTGTGCTTGCCCGCAGTGACGAGCACCTCTGGCTGTTGAGTACCCTTGCTGTGGCGACCATGGTGCAGCAAGGTGTCGGCTTATGGTGGGGTACTGAGCCTACGCCTTTCCCAAGACTGATTCCGCAAGATTTCGGCGCGGGTATGGCTGATCAGAAATTCTGGCTTCCGATTATTCTGGCCGTACTCATGGCGATTGGACTGGAGCTTTTTTATCGTCGCACTTTGTACGGAAAATTATTTTTGGCGATGTCCGAGGATGCCTTTGCCGCACGTGCGAGAGGTGTTTCCACGGATCGGATCCGTTCAATGTCCTATGTGCTGTCGGGTGCGCTTGGCGGTCTGGCGGGATTTGCCGCGGGGCAACTGACCTTTGCCTATTTTGCTTTAGGTTTGACCCTCACGCTCAATGGTTTTATCGCCTTGGCCGTCGGTGGGTTGGGAAGCAATATTGGTGCTCTGGTGGGTGGTGCTTTGCTTGGTTTACTCAACGCCTATGCGACTTACTGGTTCGGAGGAGAATACCAGCAAACGATTTCTGTTGGCCTCCTGATGGTGGTGCTGCTGCTCAAGCCTGAAGGCTTGTTCGGCTCCAAACGCGTCCGTCCTGTTTAAGAACGGAGCTGAGAAAAAACATGCATACACCTTCGACTCACACACGAACGCTTGCGCTGATCCTGGCTTGTCTGGCTGCCTTGACCTTACCCTTTTGGGCGGGGGATCAATATCAGTTGCATCTGGCTGCGCTCATCGGCGTGTACTGGATTTTGATATCCGGACTCAACATTGTTGTCGGCTACACCGGTCAACTTTCCATTGGGCACGTCGGCCTATTGTCAATCGGTGCCTATGGATTTTGTATCCTCGCCGGCAAGATGGAAATGAATCCGTATTTTGCACTGATCATTTCCGGTGGGTTGGGGGGCGTCTGTGGACTGGCTCTAGGTTTGCCTTCCTTGCGCCTGCCTGGTTTTTATTTTGCCATGGCAACAATGGCGTTTGCGCTGATTGTCAATGAAATCATTCTTGCCCAGGTCGATCTGACGGGTGGTGGTATCGGTCTGGTCGGACCTTTGTTTACGGCCCCCTTTGATACGCCTGCGGGATTTTATTACCTGGTGACGCTCCTTGCTGGTTTTGCAACATGGATGACCTGGAATATTGCCCATAGTATGTGGGGTAAAGGCTTGATTGCCATTCGCGATAATCCAGTGACGGCACAGGCAGTGGGTGTGCCGGTGTTTCGTGCCAAACTGGTGGCCTTCGTGTTCAGTGGTGTGCTGGCTGGCGTATCCGGTGGCTTGTTTGCCTCCTTGCAAAGCTACATCACGCCAGATACCTTCGTATTTGAATTGAGCATGTTTTTCTTCGTCTGCATCATTATCGGTGGACGCGGCAGTATTCTCGGACCGTTTCTCGGGACAGTGGTACTGACCGCTTTGCCTGAGTTGGTGGCTTCTCTGGCCAAGTTGGGGAATTTCTTTTATGGACTGCTCCTGCTGATTGTTGTGCTGGTGATCCCTGAGGGGATCGGCAGAATGCTCCAGTTGATTTATGAGCGCATCAGGCCACGTGAACTGGAATCGATCCCGATTCAGCCTGATGTGAACAGTCTGCATCAAACGTTAAGTGTCTCAGCAACAGAGGCAGGTCCGATTGTCGTCGAGCACTTGAGCAAACATTTTGGTGGCGTGTCAGCGCTGGATGACGTGTCCTTGACGCTTGTGCCTGGCGAAGTGCATGGGCTGATCGGTCCGAATGGAAGTGGCAAGACCACAATGTTGAATCTGCTGTCGGGCTATTACGAACCATCGTCAGGAGACATGTTGTACCGCGGTCAGGACTTTGGTGCAACGACCGTCCAGCAGCGTGCCCGGATGGGCATTGCCCGCACTTTTCAAAAGCCACGTCTGTTACCTGAGCTAACAGTTCTCGAAAATGCGATGGTGGGGGCGTGGTCTGAGGCCCAGGCTGGATTTCTGGCATCGGCGTTAGCAATGCCCAAGGTACGCGCAGAAGACCGTTTTCTGCGTGAGCGCGCGGCGCAGTTGCTGGTAGGCGTAGGACTTGGTGCAGTGATGCATCGGCGTGCAAATCTTCTCGATCACGCTCAGCAGCGGTTTCTCGAAATCGCACGCGGACTTGCACTGCGACCCCGCTTTATCCTGCTTGACGAACCGGCTGGCGGCTTGACCAGTGTGGAGATCGAACACCTGGGTGCGGTGATCCGTACTATTAGCCGGTCAGGTATTGGCGTGTTGCTGGTTGAGCACCATACTGATTTTGTATTCCGTGTCTGCGACAAGGTGACGGCCTTGAATGTGGGCCGCATGATCCAGCACGGCACTTCAGATCAAGTCCGGCACGATCCGGAAGTGATTCGGGTCTATCTCGGAGCCTGATGATGACTGATAAAACTTCCCGACCAGAGCAGGTGTTGCTGTCTGTGCGTGACCTGCATGTTGCCTATGGTAAAGCCGAGGTTGTGCATGGCCTGTCGCTTGATGTTCGAGCGGGTGAATTTGTGGTGGTGCTCGGGCGTAACGGTGCAGGTAAGAGCACAGTGATGCATGCCATCTCTGGACTGGTTCCCAAGCGCAGTGGCACGGTTATGTTTGAGGACCAAGATCTCTCGCAGGCGAGTGCCAGACAAATAGTGCAGTCCGGCATTATTCAGGTGCTCGAGGGACATCGTGTCTTTCAGACCTTGAGCGTCGAGGACAATCTGCTGATTGGCACGTATGCCAAGTCGCCACGCGGGGATCGCAGTAAGCTTGACGCCATGTACGAATTATTTCCAGAGCTGGCAGAGCGTAAGCATCAAATGGCCTCGCGACTGTCTGGCGGTCAGCAGCAGATTCTTGCGGTGGCGCAAGGTGTGATTGGCGAACCTAAACTATTAATACTCGACGAGCCTTCGGGCGGACTGGCACCCATCGTGGTGGATCGAATTCTTTCGGTCGCCTCTGCCTTGTGTGCCAAAGGCTTGGCGATTTTGCTCGTTGAGCAGCTTGTTGAAAAGGCGCTCAAGCACGCGCATTTTGCATTTTTGATGGAAACCGGTCGTATCGTGGCTGCAGAGTCCTCGGAGCAGATCGGTCGAGGTGATTTATTACATAGAGTTTTTCTTGGCGGTGGTGAACCGATGACAGAAATGGAGAATCAATAATGAGTAGTTCAAAAAGATGGGTCAATCGTCCTGAGGGTTCAAACTGGGGCGATTTTGGTCCGGATGATCAGCGTGGCAGAATTAATTTGCTGACCTCTGAAAAAGTCATGCAAGGCATCGCTGAAGTCAAAGAAGGCAAGCCTTTTTGCCTGAGCTTGCCTCTCGATTATCCAGGTGGCAACTTGCTCAATCCAAGACGTCATCCGCCCGTGATTCGTCCGACCTTGCGCAATGGTCGTCCTAATATGAATTACAAGCTGTTTACGGACAATAACCAGCATAGTGACGTCGTGAGCGACGATCTGGTCGTCTTGCATTTGCAATACTCAACGCAATGGGACAGCCTGGCGCATGTGGGTTCGCTATTCGATGCGAACGGTGATGGCATCCCTGAAGCTGTGTATTACAACGGCTATCGCGCAGGCGAACACATTATCGGACCGACAGAAGGCAAGGACGCAGGTGTTCCTGAGCCAGGCGACCAGAGAACAACATCGAATGCCACTGCACTTGGCATTCAGAACATGGCCGAATCCTGCGTGCAGGGTCGTGGCGTGATGGTTGATTTTCATGCGCACTTTGGTAATAAGAAAGTGATCGTGGATTACGACATCATGATGCGCGTGCTGGAGCAGGATAAAGTCGAAATTGAAAAGGGTGACATGGTTGCCTTGCATACTGGCTTTGCCCAGATGCTGCTCGACATGAAGAAAAAACCTGACCTGAGCATTCTTGACAATAGTTGCGCCGCACTGGATGGTCGCGATTCAAAACTGTTGAACTGGATCACCGACAGTGGGCTGGTGGTACTGATGGCTGATAACTACGCTGTCGAGGCGCACCCAGCTACAAAGCATGTCGGTTGCTGCGCCACACTGCCGTTGCATGAGCATTGCCTCTTCAAACTTGGCATTCATCTGGGCGAGATGTTTTATCTGACGGAGCTTGCCCAGTGGTTACGCAAAAACGGTCGTAACCGTTTCTTGCTGACCGCACCTCCGCTGCGCCTGCCAGGTGCGGTCGGTTCGCCCTCTACAGCGGTGGCAACGGTGTAAAACGTTTGAAACAGGGTCGTGCAGCCATGACCCTGTGAATTGCGATCCGTGGGAAACGCTTCTGCGTGATCGTACTCTCACTTAAAAACGTGGCCAAAGAGCTTGCGAATAATTTAATTCCTTTGGGGAAGACATGAAAGACGTCATTAGAATTGGTTCAGGTGCGGCATGGTGGGGTGATCGCGTTGAGCCTGCCGCACTCAATGCAGAAAAGGGGGACCTTGATTATCTGTGTTTCGAGACGATGGCTGAGGCAACCGTCTCGGCCGCACAAGTGCGTGCGCGTCGTGATCCGACTTTTCCTGGCTATGACACCTATCTCGATGACCGCATGCGGGCGGTGCTGCCACACTGTATGAACCGTGGTACCAAAATCATCACCAACCAGGGGTGGATTAATCCTGATGCGGCTGCGAAACGTATTGTGTATTTGCTGCAGGAGTTCGGCTTCACGGGTGTAAAAGTCGCCTCGGTCAATGGGAGTCTCATTACCGAGCATGTGCTGGAGATGACGGACACGATTCTGGAGAATGGGTTGCCGACCTCGACGCTGACTTCTAATCTGATTTCGGCCGAGGTTTATCAGGGTGCCGAACCGATTGTCGATGCCTTGAAAGCGGGTGCGCAAATTGTGATTACGGGTCGGGTCGCTGACCCATCCATTTTTATGGCTCCGATGATGTATGAATTTGAATGGGATCCGCTGGATCACGTCAAACTCGGGCAGGGTAATGGTCTGGGGCATTTACTGGAGTGTGGCGCCCAGGTCACCGGCGGATACTTCTCTGATCCAGGCTTTAAAGACGTACCGGATCCCTGGAACTTTGGTTTTCCGATTGCCGAGGTGTCACGCGACGGCAGCGCAGTCATCACCAAGGTTGCCGGCACGGGTGGTCAGGTTACGCTGCAGACGGTTAAAGAACAGATGCTTTATGAAGTGCATGATCCCGCGAATTATCTGACGCCTGATGTGGTGGTTGATTTCACCACCGCCCAGATCGAACAAGTCGGACCTGATCGCGTGCGCGTGAGCCACATAGGTGGCAAGCCCCGCACCCAGACGCTTAAGGTGTCGATTGGTTGCACAGAGGGATTCATTGGTGAAGACATGTTCTTTTACGCAGGTCCTGGCGCATTGCGTCGAGCAGAACTTGCTAAAAAAGTGCTTGAGGAACGGTTCAAAATAGTCAATTTGAAAGCGGAAGAATTTCGTATTGATTACCTCGGACTCAATGCAATTCATGGTGAAGCCACACCGGCCGATGCACCCGAGCCTTATGAAATCGCCGTCCGCGTGGCAGCACGCACCAAGACACGCGAAGAAGCCGCTAAGGTCGGACGCGAAGTCGATGGGATGGCCGTGTCTGGCATTGCCCATACAGGCAAGCGTGTCCCACATCAGGACCGCACACGTGAAGTGATTGGTGTCTGGTCTTCCCTGGTACCGCGTGAACGTGTGACCCCTTCAATTAACTATTTTGTGAGCTAAGTCATGAAAGTAAAGCTGCAGCACGTTGCCCATGCACGTTCTGGTGATAAGGGTGATACGTCGAATATTTCTGTGTTTGCCTATACGCCAGAACTCTATGCCTTACTGAAAGACCAGCTCACTGCTGAGCGCTTCAAGGCCTTTTATGCCGGAGCGATCAAAGGGCCAGTGACTCGTTATGAGGTTGATAACCTTGAAGCCATGAATTTTGTGGCTCAAGGGGCCTTAGGTGGTGGCGTATCGCGAAGTCTGTGTCTGGACAACTACGGAAAGGCCCTGTCTGCTGCAGTATTGGGCTTTGA
>CANBUF010000010.1 GCA_947372575.1 Alcaligenaceae bacterium
AAACGAAGCGCGCGCCCATGTTGTTGATTTCGGTTGCCGTTCGCCCCGGACACTCAACCCTGCAGACTACCCCTTGAGCGGCTCAGGCAAGTCCTCAGACCTGTTCCCCTGGCCCGCCGTCGTAGAAGATCGCAACGTCATGGGTGCGACCGCTGTCGCCGTACCCGGCGTGGTGTCGGGTATGGACCTCGCGCATAAACAGTTTGGACGCATGTCCTGGCGTGAGCTGGTGACACCGGCCGCAAAGCTGGCAGAAGCAGGACTCATCGTTGACTGGTATGCCTCGCTGGTGATTGGTGCGAATGCACGCGCGCTCGCAAAAGACCCTGACTGTGCGGCCTTATTTCTTGAAGATGGTCAGTGGCCGATCGCCGGCGACTGGACCGCACTCAATGACCGGCACCTCAATCAGAAAGCATTCGCACAAACATTGCTGCACATTGCAGAACAAGGTGCCGAGACTTTTTACGCAGGCGAAATTGCTGAGGCATTGGTGCACGATGTCCAGGCAAAAGGTGGCTGCCTCAGTCTCGATGACCTCGCAAATTATCAAGCCACTATGGTGGATCCGCTCACGGTGAACTATCGGGGTGGACGGGTCTTTGCCGCACCCGGACTCACAGGCGGCCCCACGTTTGCAAAGGCACTCGAGTTGCTGGCAAGAGAACTTGAACCACTCAAAGGCATGCCTGGTGCAGCGACCTATGCGGGGTTCGCACGCGCACTCCAGGCTGCCTTCAAATTGCGCTTTGAAAACATGGGTGATCACGAATCACCCAAGGCTCCTGGCTGTACGACGCATTTCAGTATTGTCGATCGTCACGGCAATATGTGCTCAGTCACTCAAACCTTATTATCGATTTTTGGCTCACGCGTGGTGTCACCCTCGACAGGACTCTTGCTCAACAACGGCATCATGTGGTTTGACCCAGAACCAGGCAAAGCGAATTCACTCGCGCCTGACAAACGCTGTCTCGCGAACTACTGTCCCGTCATCGGGGAGGATGACACAGGACGCAAATTTGCGATTGGCGCCTCCGGTGGACGCAAGATCCTGGGTTCGGTCATGCAACTAAGTTCTTTCATCATGGACCATGGACTAACGCTCGAACAAGCGTTCAACCAGCCACGCATCGATGTCAGTGGCGGTGACCGGGTCATCGCAGACCGGACACTGCCACCCGAGGTGCTTGACGCCCTGGGCGAGGTGATGCCTGTGATCCAGGCTCGACGCAACCCCTACCCTTACGCCTTCGCTTGTCCCGCAGGCGTGATGCGCGATGGCGACATCAATATGGGTTGCACCGAAATCATGTCCCCTTACGGGGATGCCGTGCACGAAGGACAAACCTCAGACTGAGGCTTCAATCCACTTGCCGCAACGCAACAGGCTGGCGTCCTGCAGATAAGGCGCCACCAGTTGCAGGCCCAGCGACAAGCCTTTATCTGTCCGAGCAATCGGCACCGTCAGCGCAGGCACACCTAAAAAGCTCCAGAGCGCACAAAAGATCGGGTCGCCTGTCGAGGATAAGCCTTCAGGCGCGGCACCCGTTGCGGGAACGGTCAGGATGGCGTCAAAGCCCTTCATTTCATCTTTGAGTCCATGGCGCAATTTTTGCTGAAGTGCGCGTGCAAAAAGATACTCCATGGCGCCGCGAGATTGACCTTGCGTGACCAGGTCCAAGATATGCTGCGTGACACGATCCGGAGCTTCGCGCACATGTTCTGCATGCACCGCAGCACCCTCGGCCTCGAGCAGGCAGAACATGGCATCAATACCTTCCCAATATGACTGCGGGAGTGAGAACACCTCGATGACCGCTCCCGCTTCACGAAGCTTTTCAACTGTCAGCGCCATCGCCTGATTCTGCTCAGGTGTGATGCGGTCATCAAAGGGCGTACGCAACCATGCCAACCGAGGTGGAGTCGTTGTCACCAGACCCTTGTCTGCATCCATCGGCACTGGCGGCAACACGATACTGTCCGCCTCGGCAGTCGTTTGATTGCGCAGCAGATTAAAAGCAAATGCGGCATCGTCGACTGACCGTGTTAAAAACCCGACGTGATCCAGCGATGCTGCAAACGGGAACGTATCCGCGCGTGGAACGGCTCCAAAACTCGCCTTGAATCCTACAATCCCGCAATAGGCAGCTGGGCGGATTACCGAGCCGACCGTCTGCGTGCCCAGTGCGAGAGGCAAAATACCTGCGGCGACCGCAGCGGCAGAGCCACTCGAAGAACCGCCAGGCGTATGTGCTGGATTAGAGGGATTGAGCGTCGGGCCGGGACCGCGCCAGGCAAATTCGGTGGTCACTGTTTTACCAAATACCGCGCCCCCCAATTGCCGGATCCGCGTCACGATCGGCGCGTCAGCCGACAACATCTGATCAACGTAAATAGCAGAGCCATATGTGGTTGGCAAATCGGCTGTAGCAATCAGGTCTTTAATACCGACCGGGATTCCGGTCAGGACACCATCGCATACTGCTAGCTGCGCGAGTAGCGCTTGTGTTGGTGCGCGCGAGACAAAAGCATGCAGGGTCGGCTCACGTGCATCGGCAAGTGCGGCACAGGTGAGCAAATAATCTGCGGCAGAAACCGTACCGCTCTGAATCGCACGACTTGCGGCAAGCAGGCCAAGGGGTAACGCAGAGGCGGCTTCTGGAGCAGCACTATTCAGAAGAGGAGTATTGAGTGATGAAGTTGTCATTTTTTTTCCTGAAACCGCCGATCACCGGCGGTCTCGATACACACGATCATTACGTGCGGTTGTGATGCGATGAATACACGCGCATCATTGCCCAATAACTTAAGGTAATGCAAGTGCTTTTTTAACGTACTCCTGGACAACAAACGTTGAATAGTCAGGTTGTACTTTCAGGTTGCCCAGGGCGATCTGGGTATCCATCGAAACCTTTAAGGCCTCAGGTGTAGTCTGGACGCTGTGGGGATAAACGTTTTCTGCAATCATGCGGCGCACAGCGCTTTCGACCACGACTGGATCAAGGGTTGGAAATTCTTTTTTAGCGATTGCCACAGTTTGATCAGGATTCTTGGTCATGAAACGCAAGGCGAGTTCCATACCATTGACCACGCGCTGCGCCAAATCAGGATCAACCGTTTTTTGAGCGGTAACGGAAGAAAAAGCATACTCACCATATGTTTTGGGAAAGCCCAACACAACCTTCAGTCCTTTGGCGGCAACCTGGTCGAGGCCTGGTTCATACAACACGGCGACTTTTGCCTGACCACCGAGGAATGGCGCAGGTTCGGAACCGATCTGTACCTGAATCAGGTCAACATCAGACTTCTCGCTCATGCCATTCTCTTTCAATAATTTCAGAAAGAGCGAAGTACTGGTGGTTGGCATCAGACCTGTCACGACTTTTTCACCCTTGATGGATTTGATTCCATCAAACTTGAAATCTGGTGCGGTTGCAATCCATACAGCAGCGCCGTTTACAACGTTACTGATGATGCCAACGTTTGCGCCTTTAGATGCGGCGATTGCGGTCCATTCGGGACCGTGGATCGAAAACTGCGCACTCCCCGACAACACTGCAGATAGAGCCGCAGTCGGTGACCCTGCGGTCTCTTTTGAGATATCAAGTCCTTGGTCCTTGAAAAAATTCTCATTGATAGCCACATACAGTGGCAAATACAGCATCGACTGAAATGCCTGTGAAATTGTGACCTTCTTGCCCTCGGCCGAGGCCGGACCCGAAGCAAGCAGCAACGATGCAGTCAACGCGATTACACCAATTTTTTTAAAATGAACAAACATGTGAGAACTCTCCGTAAATTTTTGGGTATATGTTTTAAATCTATTTTCAATATGGACTTCAAATTGATTACATCTGGATATGCGCGCGACCAACATCCGTGCGCCACGGCAAAGCCACGCGCTCAAGCGCATCAATCGCGTGATACAAAACAAAACCAACCAGCATCAACATGAACAGGCCCACCCATACTGAATTCAGATCAAAGAGACTGGAGGCGGTATAGATCATGTTGCCCAGCCCATACTTCGATGAGATGAACTCGCCCACGACCGCACCAACCAGACCAAAGCCTACGTTGATACGAAAATTCGCAATAATGGCCGGCATGGACGAAGGAACTACCACACCAAAAAATATCTGATGCTTGTTACCACCCATTGAAAACATCAATGCCTGCAAATCTTTGTCCGCATCTTTGGCAGCCTGGTGTGCTGCTATCAGCGCAACAATGGCGGTCATTGAGACAACCAGCACGACTTTGGAGATAAGCCCCGTGCCGAACCACAACAAGATAATTGGGGCCAACGCAATTTTTGGCACGCTGTTGATTGCGACAATGAAAGGGCCCACCAGTTGAGCCGCCCACCTTGAGTACCAGAGTGACAAACCAAGGACCGTACCAATTGCCGTACCGATCACAAACCCCAGCAGCGCTTCCCACAGGGTATAGCCGGTGTTCAGGAGCAGGGAACCATCCATGAGGCTCGAGACAAAACGCTCCCAGATACCCGCAGGCGTCCCCACCAGAAACGCGGAGATCCAGCCAAGATTAGCCGCCACTTGCCAGCAAATAAAGAACACCGCAACGGCTGCGAACTGCAGCAGTGAACTACCAAACCCGGTTTCTAACCAGGTACGCAAGGCAGTAGAAAACTGGCTCTTCGGTGCATTTTTTTGTAAAGCTTTTGTTGTCTTTTCACTGCCCGTGAGCGAGCTGACACCCGATACGATCTGTGCAGAACTCATGCGTGCATCTCCTTTTTCTTTGTCTGAATATCGAGCTCTGAACACAGGAGATTGAAGTACTCAGAAAAGTTTTTGTGCGCACGCGCCTCAACCGGTGTGCTACGTTCAATTTCAATCGTGTGGACACCTTTGACTTTGGTGGGACGACCACTGAGTGCAACGACACGTTTGCTCAGTGCGACAGCCTCATCAATATCGTGTGTCACAAGAATTACCGTTTTTTTGAAGGTTTCCACGGCCTCAAGCAACACGCTTTCAAGATAGAGTCGTGTCTGATAATCAAGTGCCGAGAAGGGTTCATCAAGCAACAGGATATCCGGGTCCATGACCAGCGTGCGGATCAACGCCACGCGCTGGCGCATGCCGCCTGAAAGCGTTTGTGGATAAGCTTTTTCAAAGCCTGACAAGCCAAAGGTTGAAAGATATTCGCGCGCTGTATCGGTCGCCTGGGCCATATCGACGCCACGCACCTTGAGTCCGAGCAACACATTTTCAAGCACGGTCAGCCAGGGAAAGAGCAGGTCTTTCTGCATCATGTAACCAATGCGCCCGCGCAGACTTTCAACGGGCTCACCCCGATAAATCAGTGCGCCACTATCGGCTTGCAACAAGCCTGCGATCACATTAAAGATCGTAGATTTTCCGCAGCCACTCGGCCCGATGATGCTGATGAAATCCTGCTCATGCACATCGAAAGTTAAACCGTCGAGCACATGCACGGGGCCTGATTTACTTGAAAACGATTTTTGTACATCCTGGATACGCAATTGAATTTGCGGGGGCTTGCCTGATATGACTGACATTGAATGACTCCTGATACACCAGCCAAGCAAATAACATGCCAGCGTCATCGTCACGCTCAGCGCTGTTCCTGCCTCTTTTACACGTACGCGGGGCAGCCACTATATTTATGAGCACGCTCTTTGTGCCAATATTTTTCAATGTCGTGCAAACTGCAATCGTCCCGTGCATGCAGTCTTGGCGTTATATTTAGTCTTCGATCCTGCAAGCGCAGTCATCCTTGTGGTTAGATGATCGGGAGACAAATATTTTCAATCGTGATTCAGCATTCTCTCTGGAGCCAACAGGTGTACAACCCTAAACATTTTGATCAGCAAGACGCCGGCACGATCACAGAGTTGATCAGGAGTTTTCCACTTGCGGCGCTCGTCACCCAAGCGGATGGCCAGCTTGTTGCCAATCACATTCCTTTTTTACTGGATGGCGAAATTGCAGTAGGGACTAGTCTGATTGGTCACGTCGCGCGCGCCAACCCTGTGTGGCAGGACACCGATCCCGAAGCTGAATCGTTATTAATCTTTCAGGGGCCGAGTGCCTACATCACGCCGAACTGGTATCCATCCAAGCAAGAGCACCATCAGGTTGTACCAACCTACAACTATGCGATGGTGCACGTGTATGGCCAACTTCAGGTCAGTCATGATGAAAAGATTAAACGTAAAGTTGTCGCACAACTCACAAATTCAATGGAGACTATGCGTGGCAGCACCTGGCGTATGGGAGACGCGCCGGCTGACTTTATAGAAAAAATGCTGGACGCCATCGTGGCGGTTCAATACGTTGTCACGCGCATTGAAGCCAAATGGAAAATCAGCCAAAACCGTCCCGATGCTGATCGTGCGGGTGTGGTGCAAGGCCTGGAGCGCCAGCCGCTCTCAGAAGGTGATCAAAGAATGGCGCGCATGGTCAAAGCGGGCACGGGCGTCGGCACGCCGAACGAATGAGCAGAACGCACAATTAGGACATACGTCGCATCCTGACGCGGTGTCCTAATTGCCCGGTTTTTGTTTGCAATCAACCGTGGCGTGCAGTAACAACTTGTCTTCCTGGTGTTCTGCGGGGTATAACGAAGACGTCACGATGCAGCCTGAGACGAGCTCAATGGCTTTGATCTGACGGTTGGTTTGCTTGTCGAAATCCGTACTAAAGATTCCGCCCTGCTTGCCGCCGAAAGCCTCCCATTGATCATTGCCAAGCGGCAAGACACTCACCTCACGCTTGTCGAGAACCACTACATGCTTTTGCACGTCCCGGTGATAGTACGCAGCACTGCTCTGGCATCCCGCCAGGAACAATGCCATCACGACCGTTGCCACAATCTTCATTACTTTCTATCCCTTGACGCTGACTAATGTGCCGCACTATAAGATACGATTCGCTATTATCCACTGACGTGGACACGTTTGTATGAGATTAAGCATAACGCGATTATTTGCCACAAGGGCACGCGAGGCAACAAAAGTACTTTTCTGACCCGTGGCAGCCCACTGACACGCAACAATTAAAAATAGACACACGA
This sequence comes from Alcaligenaceae bacterium, assembly GCA_947372575.1. The sequence goes on from CANBUF010000010.1 coordinate 7,072, forward strand.
GGAAACAATCATGACTGAAGGCGTACTTCAAATTTCATCCCTGAAAGGCAAAGTCTCGGACGCAGAATGGCAAGCACGCGTCGATCTCGCAGCCTGTTACCGCCTGGTTGAAATCTACGGCATGGCGGACATGATGGCTAACCATATTTCAGCGCGCGTCCCAGGTGAAGAAGGGACCTATCTCATCAATGCTTACGGCATGATGTACGAAGAAATCACAGCCTCGAGTCTGCTTAAAGTCGACCATCAGGGCAACATCCTTACAAAACCGGATTTTGGTGCGCTGAACTATGGGGTCAACAAAGCGGGTGCCGTGATTCACAGCGCCGTGCACCATGCACGCCCCGAAGTTGGCTGCGTGATTCATACCCACAGCTGGGCATCCATGGCTGTTTCGTCGCTGGAATGCGGCCTGCTGCCTCTGACACAAACCGCCATGCGGTTCCTGAAAATCAGCTATCACGACTATCAGGGTGTCGTACTCGACGAAGCCGAGCAAGAATCCCTGGTCAACGACCTCGGAACTGGCGAGGCCATGATTCTGCGCAACCATGGCGCCTTAACCGTGGGCCGCACCATCGGCGAAGCCTTTAACTGGATGCACCGCCTTGAATTGTCTTGCCGCGCCCAGCTGGGTACGATGGCCTGCAACAGCCCACTGGCTGCGGTCTCCCAGTCCGTGCTCGAAGAAACCTGGAATAACTATCAGCCAGGTACGCGCCGTCCCTACGGCGTCATGGAATGGCCTGCGTTATTACGCAAGCTGGACCGTACAGATCCGACATACAAAAACTAAAAGACTGATCACGCGCAGCGTCCTTCGTCAAGAAGGCGCTGCCCCAAACAGCTATTCACTCCGTATTTGGGGACAACATGATTCGCAGAACTTTTCTGCTCGCACTGGGTATGGTTTCTACCCTTGCAGCCACGACCTGCCTGGCGCAATTGCCTGCCAAGCCCATCACACTCATCGTACCGTTTGCGGCAGGCGGCAACCTCGACCTTGTCGCACGCATCATTGCACAACCCATGGCCCAACTACTGGGTCAATCCGTCGTCGTGCAAAATAAAGCTGGAGCAGGCGGTGCAATTGGCGCCTCGGAGGTCGCTCGCGCCGAACCTGACGGCTCCACCCTGCTGGTCAGCACACCGAATGCCATTGTGGTGCTGCCCAAAATGGCACCGACCACTTATGACATCAATAGTTTTGCAAGCGTCGGATTGATTGCGTCGACCTCACAAGTATTAGTCATCAAAGCGGACAATCCAAAATTCCAGACCATGGAGCAGTTTCTGACTTACGTCAAAAACAATCCAGGAAAAGTCAGCATTGCCCACTCCGGTATTGGCACAACGAATCATGTGGCCATCATGCAACTGCAATCTGTTGCCGGGCTCGATATGAATGTCGTGGCCTACAAAGGCTCAGGCCCTGCCATTATCGATTTACTGGGCGGTCAGATTGATGTGTTGCTCGATCAGCTTTCAAGCTCAATCAACAACATCAAGACCGGACGCGCACGTGCGCTCACGGTACTGTCAAATGAACGGGATCCGCTGTTACCCGAGGCACCAGGCACCAAAGAAGTCGGCCTGGTCGCACTCGACGTGAGCACCACAACAGGTCTGCTAGCCCCCGCCAATACACCATCTGCAACACTTGCACTGCTGCACACCGCACTCGAAAAGGTCTTGCAAGATCCACAGGTCAAAGAGCAGTTGCTGCGCGTAGGCAGCCTTGCACGGCCGGGCTCTGCAGAAGTATTCACGAACATGCTCCAAAAAGAAGAAGCGCAAGCCAAAGTGCTTGCAGCAACTGGAAAACTCAAGGCTGATTGAACATGACACGTCCCTGCTTACCTCCCCTACCCGACATCACTCCCATCACGCTCAGCATCCCGGCTGGCGCGTGCGACAGTCATGCACATACCTTCGGGCCCTACGACGCGTACCCGTTATCCCCTGAGCGTAGCTACACACCGGTCGCCCAAACTGGCCATGACTTCATTGCACACCTTGATCAGATCGGTTTCGAGCGCGGCGTGCTCGTGACCGGAAGCGCCTGCGGACAAGATAATGGTTCGGTACTGCAAGCCCTGCGTCAATATCCCACACGCCTGCGCGGTGTTGCCGTCCCGGATCCAGACGTGACAGAAAAAGAACTGGACGACTGGTCACAGCTCGGGATGCGGGGTGTGCGCGTCAACTTGTTCAAGCGCAATGGCCAGGCGGTTTATAAAAACGGTGTCGGTCTCGATGTGATCGAAAAACTCGCTCCACGCCTGAAAGCTCGCGGCTGGCATTTGCAAGTCTGGATCCATGCACCCGACATCCCTGACATGGCACCTCACCTGCTCAAACTGGGCTTACCACTGGTGATCGACCATATGGGCCGTATGAGTACTGCGCTGGGTGCGAACAATGCTGGTTTTGAAGTACTGGCGCGTATGCTGGCTGATGGACAGGCCTGGACCAAAATCTCGGGTGCAGACAGACTGACTACGCAGGGCCATCCCTATCTAGACGTGGATCCACTCGCACAAAAACTGATCCAGGCAAACATCGAGCGCATTGTGTGGGGAACGGACTGGCCGCACATTAACTATTTCGATGCAGCCGACATGCCCGACGATGGCAATCTGGTCAATCTCTTGGCACGCTGGCTACCCAACGAAAAGGACCTGCATAAAGTTCTTATCGACAACCCCGCCGTTCTTTATGGTTGGCCTTAACGTTATGTGATGAGCCCTCACGAATTGTGGTTAGCTTTCACTGTTTATGTTTGGCCTTAATTTAAGATTGCTGGAGCAACTTTTGAAGTATTCCTTTTTTTCTATGCAGCAACGTAGCGTTGCCTGCGTTAGACATTTCTGCTCGCTGGTGCTATCACTGTGTCTCATATTGACGGGCCTGGGCGTTCATCAATCAGCACAAGCAACCGAAGACTACCCAACAAAACCCGTCAAGGTTGTCGTGTCATTCACCGCAGGTGGCACGACCGACGTCATTGCGCGAAGCGTCAGTCAATACCTCTCAGAACAATTCAAGCAGCCCTTCATTATCGAGAATAAGCCGGGCTCTGGTGGCAACATTGGCAACGAGTATGTGGCACGTTCTCCCGCCGATGGCTACACGCTGACGGTCGCCTCGGTCGGACCGATTGCGGTCAATCCGACGTTGTTTAAAAATTTAAAATACGACCCTCTTACTGATCTCACACCCGTCATTCTGATTGCAGATGTCCCCAACGTTCTGGTGGTGCATCCTGACTCGCCGATCAAAACTTTTGCCGAGTTCGTTGCCTACGCCAAAACAAAACCGGGCGGTACCTTGAACTATGGCTCGACAGGTGCAGGCACCTCGTCACATCTTTCGAGCTTTATGCTGATGGACATCCTTGGTGTCGATGCGCAGCACATTCCCTACAAGGGCGCAGAGGCGCTCAACGATATGCTCGCAGGTCGAATCGATTTCATGTTCGCAACCATCCCTTCGGTCATTGCACAAATCAAAGCCGGAAAACTTCGCCCGATTGCGGTAAGTAGTCTGAAGCGCTCTCGCTCTCTGCCCGAGGTACCGACTGTTGCAGAAAGCGGTTATCCAGGCTTCTCCGCGGGTTCGTGGTTCGGCATGCTGGCGCCTGCTGGCACACCTAAACCAATTATTGACAAACTGAATGCTGCAACAGCAGCTGCCATGCAGAAGCTTGAAGCCAGGTTTGTCGCAGAAGGCGCCGATCCAGTTGGCGGCTCACCTGAATATTTTCAAAAATTTATTCACGATGAGTACCTCAAATGGAAAAAGGTTGTGCTTGACTCCGGCGCGAGCGCAAGGTGAACGAGATGAATAAAAAAACACGTATTTTGTTGTCAGACACGACCGCGAAAGAGCTTGCACCACAGCTCACCGAAATCTTTGGTGTCGACGGTTATGAACACGTGACTGCACAGCAAATCCGGGCGGGCGCAACCGATGCGGATGTATGTTTTGTATCGCGAGAAATTACCGGCAATTCCACCAAACAGAACATTGCGCCCGACACACAATTTTTTTATGACGCGCTCAAGCTCTCAAAAGATCTGAAATGGATACAGGTCCACTCTGCTGGCGCGGACAGGCCAATTTATCTCGACCTGATCGCCAGGGGTGTCATGCTCACGACCTCCTCTGGCGCGAGCGCGAGTCTGGTTGCCCAGACAGCACTCACAGGCTTGCTTTCACTCTCGCGACGCTTTCCGCAGCTTGCTGCCGCCCAGCGCGCGCATGTCTGGGCACCTTTTTTTAAAACAGGCTTGCCACCCGACCTCGAAGGTCAAACCGCAACGATTGTCGGTTGGGGTCCGATCGGACAAAAGCTCGGCGCATGGCTGATGGCGATTGGCTTAAAAATCATCGTCGTCCGGCAGTCTGCCGCCTCGCTTGTTGAGGGTGCGCGTGTCGTGAGCTTTGATGAATTCAAAGATGTACTCCCCGAAACCGACTGGCTGATCCTGGCCTGTCCGTTAACACCACAGACCGATCAACTTGTAAACGCCACAGCACAAGCGCTGATGAAGCCTTCTGCGCATGTTATCAATATCTCACGCGGTGCCGTGATTGACGAGCCAGCACTGATCGACGCTTTAAACAACGGACGCTTGGCGGGTGCCTATCTGGATGTCTTTGCACAAGAACCACTTGCAGCAGAATCACCGCTCTGGGATATGCCAAATGTCATTGCCACGCCACACACGGCCGGCTTTTCAGATGGGATTTTGAAACGCATGTCGGAAATGTTTATTCAGAATCTAAAACACTGGCACCGCGGTGAGCCGCTGTTCAATGTTGTGAAATAGTGCAACCGGGCCGATGAGGTCAGACCTGAACTTCTTCTGCTGTCACTGCGATTTTAAGAATATGCTCGCCCCCGCCACGGATCACACCGCGCAGTGGTGAGACATCACCAAAGTCTCGACCAATCGCCAGACGCACATGACTGGCACCTGCGACCACATCGTTCGTTGGATCAAGTTCAAGCCATTGACCTGGGGCTGTTGGACAATAAACAGAGACCCAGGCATGTGAGGCATCTGCACCGCGTAACTTCACCTGTCCAGGTAATGGTTTTGTCAGTAAATAGCCACTGACATATTGAGCGCTCAAGCCAATTGACCGCAAACAACCAATCAGAATATGTGAAAAATCCTGACATACGCCCGCTCGTTTTGTGAAGGCTTCAAGCAATGGTGTGTGCACCTCGGTTGCACCAGATGCATATTTAAAATCGCGATGGATACGACTACTGAGATCCATGCTCGCCTGCGCGATATTGCGCCGCTTGGTAAAAGAGAGCAGTGCATACTCTCGCAGCTCTTTTAAGCGGGGGATGAACGGACTTGAAAAAGCAAACTCTGAGGCAGGCAAATATGGCCGGTCGAGTGCGTAGGACAATGCCTCGCGCACATCTTCCCATTCAGGCGACTGGGCCATATCAAACTTACCGTAGCGATCACGCAGTTCAACGGTAGAAATTGAGCGCACCACCAACTCAGTATGAGGCGTGGCTAGCGTAAAAAAAGTACGCATATTGCCAAACGCGTCTTTACTTTCAGACTTGTTGCCTGGCGTTGGTTGTATCTCGACTTCGGACGTGAGTACCCGTTGCCAATCCGACGAAAGTGGTCTGAGATACGCAAGGTGATGCGCGAGCTCAACATCAGTCTGGTAGGTATAGAAAGTTTCGTGTTCAACCTGGATTTGCGTACGCAAATCCGTCTGCTTTTGTGATTGCGATTGTGATTGCGATTGTGATTGCGATTGTGATTGAGATTCTGCGGACGGTTGTGTCTGCTTCTGCGATTGCGCGGACGATTGCGACTGCATCTGGAATTGTGTCTGGAATTCTGTCTGGAATTGCGTCATGATGCAAAATGCCTTTCGACTGCATGCACAAAGAAGTGGCGACTAATTTCATCAGAAAGCTGTGCGCCAAAGATCCCCGCAGCACGCACCATCTCAACTTGTTTGAGTACGGACTCTTCGAGCAAGTCAAACTCTGGCATGCCCGCGAGCAATGCTTCACCATTTGGCAAATGTGCGATCTCTTCTTTAAGCGTTTTTAATATGCAGCCGAACGATCGCGGATTGGTCTCATCGGTAATCAGCAAGTCCATCAAGGCAGGAATATCCTGCTGACGCTGATAACGCGTGCGATACGTGATCGAACTATCAAAAAGAACCAGTAGAGTTTCGAAGCCGCGCGGCGTATAGACCGCAGCATGAGCAAAGAACGCCGTCAGGATCCCGCTCAAGCTGATCAGGCGCTCGGTGAGTCGCCCAACCGTCAGCATGTGCCAACCCAGGTCGCGCGTCATCCGGTCTGACTGAAATCCCACCAGCGCCACCAACTGGACACCAATCGAGTCAAGGACTTCAATCGTATCAATCGCCGAACGTTGCGCAGCCCGGGCCGTCCTCGGGCGGCGCGTCTTGCCGTCAACGGCAATGACTTCACTCACCACACGCCGTGAAACGGGAGGACTGAGCATTTTTTTCATAGCTTGCGCAATCTCTGCATGCTCAGCAGGCAGACGATCACGTACCGCTTTGAGTGAAAATTCAAGGGCATCAATCGTATCGGTCAGACCTTTGACATCCTTTTGCGTCAACTGGCTAATCAGCGTGCGTCCAAACACGACTGCTGAAGCCGTCAGGCTAGGCGTGCCGGGCGGAATGAGCCCCTGGGCTTCGCCCAAGGCACTCATGGCCTCATTGAGCGCTGGCAAGCTATCTTGCTGGTTCGTACTGACCAGCACGAGTGCTTCTTTTGCCAATCGCACCATGGATTCGCAACGCTCTGTATAGCGACCCAGCCAGAATAAATTCTCCGCAGAGCGGCTCGAGACTAATTGCTGCGTCGCAGTCCAGCGCGGGATTTTTTCGCGGCTGGGCAACATGGAGTAGGTATCAACTGCCTGGTCCGTCATGACCCAGGTATCGAGGGTACTGCCACCGCTCTGGATCGACACGATGTGTGGATCCACGGCCGCGATGCGTGTCATACCACCTTGCAATAATTCCCACTCACCCTTGCCATTTGAAATGGCATACACCCGCAACATCGCAGTACGCGGTGAAATACCATCGTCTTGCCAGGTCGGCGCCTGTGAAAATGGCAAATAACTCTGTGTTGTGTAAATATCAGGCTGTGTATCGATACGCGCGCGCCAGGCCTGCATGTCTTCGGGCTTGAGCAGACTACCAATCACCGGCTCAAAATTCATGCGCGCATTTGTCGCATAAGTTGGCTTGATAACCTGAGTATTCAAGTCCGGAGAGATATCTTGCCAGGCTGCGGCCTCACCGCACCACCAGGTATTGAGCGAAGGCATTTTGAGCGGCTCGCCCAGGAGATGCTCTGACATGGCGGGCAAAAATCCCTGCACAGCCGGCGACTCTAGAAAACTGGTGCCAAGCGCATTCGCCATGACCACGTTGCCCGCACGCACCGCCTGCAAAAGTCCAGGAATTCCGAGACTTGAGTCAGCGCGTAACTCCAGCGGATCGCAAAAATCATCGTCGAGCCGGCGCAACAAACCGTGGATTTGCTGCAAACCATGCATGGTCT
>CANBUF010000011.1 GCA_947372575.1 Alcaligenaceae bacterium
ACATCACGCTGCGTTTATACACAGAAGCTTCAGCATTTGCAGCCACCAAGGGCATCATCATTGCTGACACCAAGTTCGAGTTTGGACTGGACGGCAACGGTACTTTGCATCTGATGGACGAAGTCCTGACGCCTGACTCCTCAAGATTCTGGCCTGCTGACGGGTACCGCGAAGGCATCAGTCCCCCATCGTTTGACAAACAGTTCGTGCGTGACTGGCTCGAGACGCAGGTCTGGGATAAAACCCCGCCAGCACCAAGACTGCCCGCTGATGTTATTACCAAGACTGCAGCCAAATACCGCGAAGCGCTGGATCGTCTGACGGCCTGATACTTCTGGTTTTGATTGCTTGATTCACTGTGCGACGCCAGAAGCGTCGCACGCTTGTTTTTACTTTTATCGAGGCTTTGCATGTCCTCTTCATCTTTAGCATCGGGCTCCACTTCTGCAGCCGACAAGCCGATTGTTGGCGTGATCATGGGTTCTTCAAGCGATTGGGACGTCATGCAGCATGCCGTCAATATGCTCAACGAATTCGGCATAGCCTGTGACACGCGCGTCGTGTCAGCCCATCGCATGCCCCATGATATGGCCGAGTATGGGGCCGCTGCCGCAGAGCGCGGTCTGCGCGCGATTATTGCCGGGGCGGGAGGTGCTGCACATTTACCGGGCATGATGGCCGCGTTGACCGAAGTGCCGGTGTTTGGCGTACCCGTGCCATCACGCTATTTGCGTGGCGAAGACTCGCTACTGTCGATTGTGCAAATGCCAAAGGGTGTCCCGGTGGCAACCTTTGCAATTGGCGAGGCTGGTGCTGCCAATGCTGCACTGCATGTGATTGCAAACCTCGCGACCACCAACCCTGCGTTGCGCGAGCAGCTCAAAGCGTTCCGTGCGCGCCAGACCGAGGCCGCGCGTGCCATGCGGGTGCCACTGTGATTGCTCCAGGCGAATGGCTTGGGCTCCTTGGGGGCGGTCAGTTGGGCCGCATGTTTGGTCATGCAGCCCAAGCGCTGGGCTATCGGGTCGCAGTTCTGGATCCGGATGCTGAAGGCCCAACAGCTTCGGTCGCAGATGCACATATCGCCGCGCCTTACGATGACCAGATTGGCCTGATCAAACTCTCGCAAAGATGCCGCGCAGTCACCACGGAATTTGAAAATGTACCCGCCAATAGTTTGCAGACCTTGTCGGCGACTTGCCGGGTGACACCGGGCGCGTCAGCTGTTGAGATTGTGCAGGACCGTATTGCCGAAAAATCCTTTATCGCCAGCCAGGGTGTACCCGTTGCCCCCTATGCCGCAATTCGTTCAGCCTCGGACCTCACCTCGGCAGGTGCGCATCTGTTTCCTGGCATTTTAAAAGTCGCCCGACTCGGCTATGACGGCAAGGGGCAGGCGCGCGTGCGCACGCTTGAGCAGGCGCAAGAGGCCTTTGCGGCCTTTGGTTCCGTGCCTTGTGTGCTCGAAGCCATGCTTGATTTAAAAGAAGAATTATCTGTTGTGCTGGCCCGTGGTCTGGATGGCGCCTGCGCAGTATTCCCGGTCGCGACCAATGTGCATCACGAGGGTATCCTGGCCGTCACGACCGTCGATATGCAGCCTGCCGCAAAATCCGCACAAGCGACCGAGGCTGCGCTGACCATCGCCCGTGGCCTGAACTATCACGGCGTCATGTGTGTCGAATTTTTTGTGCTCCAGGATGGCCAGTTGCTGGTCAATGAAATTGCACCGCGGCCACACAATAGTGGTCACTTCACAATGAATGCATGCGTCACCAGTCAGTTTGAACAACAGGCACGCGTGATGGCTGGATTGCCACTAGGCAGCACACGCCTGCTCGCTCCGGTTGTCATGCTCAATATCCTGGGCGATGCCTGGTATCCCGATGCATCCGATGAGCAGCAAGAGCCTGATTGGTCCGCCGTGCTTGCTGTGCCGGGTGCCTCGTTGCACTTGTATGGCAAACGCGAGGCGCGTCGTGCGCGCAAGATGGGACATGTAAACATCACGGGTGTGACACTCGCCCAGACGCTTGCCGCAGCCAATCAGGTGGTGCAAGTTTTACGTTTACCCGTGGCAGCCTGACGTGCCAGATCCCGTTGTCAGCGCCTCGCAGGCTGAGATCTCTCAGGCAGTCGAGATTTTGCTGCAAGGCGGTTTGGTGGGGTTTCCAACTGAGACGGTCTACGGCCTGGGTGCAGATGCCGAAAGCCCGGAGGCTGTCGAACGGATCTATCAGGCCAAAGGTCGCCCCTCCAATCACCCTGTGATTGTGCACGTTGCGCCAGAAGCCGACTTGTCCTACTGGGTAAAGTCCATCCCTGAACAGGCACAAGCCTTAATCGATGCATTCTGGCCAGGTCCGTTAACGCTCATTCTCAAGCGTGCTGCCCATATCTCTCCAACAGTCAGTGGCGGTCAGGACAGCATCGGTATGCGTTGTCCCTCGCATCCGGTCGCCCAGGCCCTGATCAGGGGCTTTGCTAGTCGCAAGCCCTCAGGTCAGGGTGGGCTCGCGGCACCTTCGGCGAATCAGTTTGGTCAGGTTTCACCCACGCAAGCCGCGCACGTCCGTACAGAATTCCCGTCGCTGGTTGCACAAGGCATGCCTGTGCTGGAGGGCGGTTCAAGCGATGTGGGTATCGAGTCCACGATTGTGGATGTCTCCAGGATCGAAGAGGGGATTGGGCCGGTGTTATTGCGTCCGGGCCACATTACGGCGGCCCAACTCGAAGCGGTCTTGAATCAATCTGTACAGGGTGCAGATGCAGGCGCACCTCGCGTGTCGGGTGCGCTCAAGGCGCACTACGCACCGCACACACCGTTGCAGCTCTGCACCTATGATGAACTGGTCAGCCATGCACAACAACCCAATCTGCCCACTGGAGAACGCTTGGCAATTGTTGCTCACAGTGCTTCAACTGCCAGGACACCAATACAGTCCATCGCTTCGGATGCGCAGAAACAGGTCGACTGGATCGCAATGCCTGCCCATCACGCAGCGTATAGCCATGCCTTGTATGCGACCTTGCGTGCGCTCGATCAATCGGGCTATGCACGCATACTCTGGGAAGTGCTTCCAGATCACCCTGACTGGCTGGGTATTAAAGACCGGTTAAGTCGTGCCGCGGCTGCGTTTGAAGGCAGCCGCAACTAGCGAGATTTTAATTCGCAGAGGCTTTTGATTTTTTAATCAGGTCAGCCCAGCGCGGGATTTCCCGGGCCATGAGTGCGGCCAGTTCGGCCGGTGATCCATCCACCACAATCATTCCCATCTCTGTGAGTTTGTCTTTGACATCCTGCTCCTTGAGCGCAATCGAAATATCGCCGCTCAATTTATCAATGATCAGTTTAGGTGTGCCTTTGGGCGCATAGACCGCTTGCCATGAGACCATCTGGAAGTCCGGTACTCCTGCTTCGATCATGGTGGGTGTATCAGGTGCGACAGCAATCCGTTTGTCGGTTGTGACCGCCAGCAGTTTGAGTTTGCCTGCGGTGATCAGTGGAATCGCGGCAGTGAGCTGATCGAACATGAACGTGACCTGGCCTGTGGCCACGTCGGTCATTGCGGGCGGCGTACCTTTGTAAGGGATGTGCGTGAGCGTGATGCCGAGCCGATCTGCTAGCAGTTCACCAGCCAGATGCGTGGAGGTGCCTGCACCGGAGGAGGCAAAGGTTCTGCGATTCGGATCTTTTTTTAGTACCTCAATCAAATCGGCAACGCTGTTGATGCCAGAATTGGCCCCCACCAGCAGCACGTTTGGAAGAAAGGCCACTAAGGAGACTGGCTCAAAGTCCTTGACTGGATCGTAGGCCAGGTTCGGATAGAGACTCGCATTGATCGCGTGGGTACTGATGGTGCCGCCCATGATCGTATACCCATCAGGTGCCGCTTTAGAGACGTAGGTCGCTCCGATTCCGCCACCCGTGCCAGGCTTGTTTTCTACAATCACACTCTGTTTGAGTGACTCGGTGAGCTTGTGGGCAAGCGTGCGGCCAATCACGTCGGTTGAGCCGCCTGGTGTGAACGGTACGACATAGGTGATCGGTTTAGCACCAGGCCATGGCGTTTGCGCCCAAGTTGCGCCTGCAAAAGTCACCGCGATTGCGGCCAGGCTGATTCGGGCAACGAGTGCGCGGGAAGGGGTTTTCTTCAAGATGGTCTCCTCGAGTATGCCTGTGCTGATTAACGGTTTTTAGCGGTACGCCATACCTGAAACTCAACGCGGCTATTTTCTTCTGTAGGAGGGTAGAGACCGCGAATGCTGCGACCTTCGAGTACTTTTTCTGTCACGAAATCTTCAAAGGCAGTCATTTCAACCGCTTCGGCGGCGATTTCTGCTGCCATGTCCTGAGGGATCACCACCACGCCTTCTGCATCGCCCACCATGACATCACCTGGGAATACTGCCACATCACCGCAACCAATCGGCCCGTTGATCTCGATAGCCTGATGCAGTGTCAGATTGGTTGGTGGGCTGGGACGGTTGTGATAAGCCGGGATCGTGAGGGTTGCGATCTCTGGGGAGTCACGAAAACCGCCGTCTGTCACGATGCCTGCGACACCGCGTTTCATCAGACGGCTGACCAGAATGGAGCCTGCGGAGGCTGCGCGAGGATCTTTACGGCTGTCAACTACCAGCACTGCACCTTCGGGACATTGTTCAACAGCGACGCGCTGTGGATGGCTCTGATCCTGAAAAACTGAAATCTGGTTGAGGTCTTCACGCGCAGGGATATAGCGCAGGGTGTACGCTTCGCCCACCATGTTGGGCAGCTTGGTGTTGAGTGGGTGAACATCCTGGATGAACTGATTGCGCAGTCCACGCTTGAATAAGGCCGTGCACAGGGTTGGGGTGCTGACGTGCATGAGTTGCTTGCGGATTTCAGGAGTAAGTGCCATGAATTATTCCAAAAAGTAAGTGGTCAAAAGTGCAAATGTGTGTGTGATCGACAAAGCTATGACGATGATGAATCTGGGGATGTAGCTGATTAATAGATATCTGGTTCGGCAACGGGTGCGCCGAACGAGGTTTCCAGAAAATCAAAATCACAGCCCTGGTCCGCTTGCAGGATGTGGCGGCTAAACATCCAGCCATAGCCACGCTCATAGCGTTTTTCAGGTGCGACCCAGGCTGCGCGACGGATCGCGAGCTCTTCATCACTGACCTCGAGATGGATACTGCGTGCAGGTACATCGACGGTGATGAGGTCACCGGTTTTAACCAAGGCCAGTGGGCCGCCGATATAGGCCTCGGGGGCTGCATGCAGAATGCAGGCGCCATAGCTCGTGCCACTCATGCGCGCATCAGACAGTCGTAACATATCGCGTACGCCTTGCTTGACCAGCTTAAGCGGGATGGGCAGCATGCCCCATTCTGGCATGCCGGGGCCACCTTGTGGGCCTGCGTTGCGCAACACCATGATGTGGCCTGGTGTGACATCGAGGTTTTCGTCTTCGACTGCCGCTTTCATTTCTGGATAGCTGTCGAATACGATCGCGGGTCCGGTGTGTTGTTGCAGATGCGGTGCACAGGCGCTTGGTTTGATGACCGCACCGTTGGGCGCAATGTTGCCACGCAGAACCGCGAGTGCGCCTTCGGCATACAGGGGGTTGTCGAGTGTGCGGATGACGTCGTCGCTGTAGACCTCTGCGCCCTCGATATTCTGTCCCGTTGTTTTGCCTGTGACCGTGAGTGTGTTCAGATCCAGATGGGGAGCGATACGATTCATCAGGCCAGGCAGTCCGCCGGCATAATAAAAGTCCTCCATCAGATACTTGTCACCGCTCGGACGAATGTTGGCGATGACAGGGACCTTGCGACTGAACGCGTCGAAATCATCGAGCGTGATGGCACAATGCTCACCGGCACGTCTGGACATCGCCACCAGATGCACGATCGCATTGGTGCTGCAGCCCATGGCCATCGCGACAGCAATGCCATTTTCAAAGTTGGCACGCGTCAACATGCGTGCTGGCGTGAGATCCTCCCACACCATTTCAACGATGCGACGCCCGCATTCGGCCGACATCCGCGGGTGATTTGAATCCGGTGCTGGGATGCTGGAGGAGCCAGGCAAGGCCATACCAATTGCTTCGGCAATCCCCATCATGGTCGCAGCGGTGCCCATCGTCATGCAGGTGCCGTGACTGCGCGCGATCCCAGCTTCGACTTCAATCCATTGTGTTTTAGAAATTTTTCCGGCGCGTCGTTCATCCCAGAATTTCCAGGCATCTGAACCTGATCCCAGTACTTTGCCTTTCCAGTTGCCACGCAGCATCGGACCAGCAGGCAAATAAATGAAAGGAACGCCTGCCGAGAGTGCACCCATCACCAGGCCTGGCGTGGTCTTGTCGCACCCGCCCATGAGAACCGCGCCATCGATCGGGTGGCTGCGGATCAACTCTTCGGTATCCATCGCCAGCATGTTGCGATAGAGCATCGTGGTGGGTTTGACGTACTGCTCAGCCAACGAAATCGCAGGCAACTCGAGCGGGAAACCGCCCGCCTGGAGAATGCCGCGTTTGACGTCTTCGACGCGTTGCTTGAAATGGGTATGGCAAGGGTTGATGTCTGACCAGGTATTGATAATGGCAATCACGGGTTTGTTTTCCCAGTCCTGCGGGGCGTAGCCCATCTGCATGGCGCGCGATCGATGTCCAAATGTGCGCAAGTCATCGGGGGCGAACCAGCGTGCACTACGGAGCGTCTCAGGTGTTTTACGGGTCATTTTTATATTTCCGAATATTTTTTTAACAACGTTTGGAAGTAAAGCACTAATATATTAGTGTGTCAACGTTAGAATGCGGCTGCGTCGTCGCGATTGTTAAGGCATTTGAATGACTGTTGTAGAGAAAATCCCCGCACTGAAATTTGACCGGTATCGCCAGAGTGCGCCGCAGGTCTTTGAGGCGCTACGCGCGCTGATTATTTCGCTCGAGCTTGAGCCTGGTACGGTATTGCCACGTGCTGAACTGGCAGAACACTTCGGGCTCAGTCAGACGCCTATCCGTGATGCCTTGATGCGCTTGGCCGAAGATGGGTTAGTGGATATCTACCCGCAGCATGCGACGGTGGTGAGCAGGATTGATATTGCGTCTGCGCTCGAGGTGCATTTTCTGAGACGATCGATTGAGGTGGAAATACTCAAGACCATCTGTGATTTACCCGAGGTGACGCATGCGGGATTGATGCTTGTCCTAGAGAATCATTTAGGCGTGCAGCAGCAGTGCCTGATGCCTCTGAATTATTCAGAGTTGGCGAAAGCCGATGCGGCATTCCATCGCGAAATGTATGTCACAGCAGGTGTGGGTAATCTCTGGGATCTGGTGTGCCAGCGTAGTGGCCAGATCGATCGTCTGCGCAGGTTAAATCTCCCCGCAGAGGGCAAGGCGCAAGCCATTGTCAGAGATCATGGAGCGATTCTGGATGCCTTACGTCGTAAAGACAAGGCGGGTGCCGAGTTAGCGCTGCGTGTGCATCTGGGCGGCACTCTTTCTTTTGTGAAAGAGATTCATACGCTATACCCGGATTGGGTTAAAGCTTGATGTTTAAGGCTTAACGTTTAAATCCTTGCGCTTCAGGGCCGATGCAATTGATGGAGTTTCATGCCGGGGTGGGGCATTTCAATTTTTAAAATTGTACCCGTTTGCGACTCAGTGCAATAGAGGGTCTGTCCGGCAGGTCCACCAAAAGCCACATTGGTCAGTGACTGACCACAAGGACTTTTCCAGACTGTGATTGGCTCAGCGCTCTGATTGATGAGCCACACGTAGCCAAGTCCTGGATTAGCAATAATCAAATTACCGGCCTGATCCATCGCGAGTCCATCTGGTCCGCTCGGACCGTAGGAGGTAAAAAACTGTCCAACTTTGGCAACGCTGCCATCTGTCATGAGCGGCGCACGCCAAATGCAGTTCCCGCGGGTGACGGCAATAAACAGTACTTGTTCATCAGGTGATAGCACGATCCCGTTTGGACTGGGGATATTGTCTAGTAATAAATCAAGCTGTCCATTTGGTCTGAGTCGATATACCCGCCCAGTTGGATCGTGCATGCCCGATTGACCTTGATCGGTGAAATAGAGGTTGCCGATTGAGTCGAAAACCAGATCGTTCAGACCCTTAAACCCTTCGGTGTTGCGACGGGACAGATAAGGTCTGATTGTGCGTGAAGGCAGGTCCAGCAGCATCAGTCCGTTTTTGTAGTCTGTAATGAGCAACTCAGTGTCGTTGAGGAATTTCATCCCATTGGGTTCGCCGTCATATTCAATGACTTGCTCCCACCTTCCATCGCTATCAATACAAAATACACGACCAAAGACGATGTCGGTGACATAGAGATTGCCGAGTTTGTCAAAAACAGGTCCTTCGATAAAGGAGTCAATCGGCTGACCTCCCCGATTGGCGTTCGCCCATTCAGAACGAACCCCAGTTCGCCGCAGAGGTATGGGCATCTCTGTCCACACTTCTGCTAGCTGTACATCAGGAATCTTTGTGAGAAACAAAGTGGGTTCCTTTTCGCGCGTGTTAAATCAGCAGAATGCCTGAATGCCCGTCTGAGCGCGCCCCAGAATCAACGCATGAATGTCGTGCGTACCTTCGTAGGTGTTCACAACTTCGAGGTTGACCAGGTGGCGTGCAACACCATACTCATCCGAAATTCCATTGCCGCCCAGCATGTCGCGCGCCATACGTGCGATGTCCAGTGACTTGCCGCATGAGTTGCGTTTCATGATGGAGGTAATTTCAACCGCAGCAGTGCCTTCGTCTTTCATGCGGCCCAGACGCAGGCAGCCTTGTAGGGCGAGGGTGATTTCAGTTTGCATATCGGCCAGTTTTTTCTGGATCAACTGATTGGCAGCCAATGGGCGACCAAACTGTTGACGATCCAGTGTGTACTGACGAGCCATGTGCCAGCAGAATTCAGCAGCACCGAGCGCCCCCCAGGCAATACCAAAGCGTGCGGAATTCAGGCAGGTAAACGGTCCTTTGAGGCCGGTCACATTTGGGAGCATCTGTTCGTCGCCGATTTCGACTTCGTCCATGACGATTTCGCCAGTGATGGAAGCACGCAAACCGACCTTGCCATGAATCGCCGGTGCAGACAGGCCTTTCATACCTTTTTCGAGGATGAAGCCACGAATGCGACCGTCGTGATCGCCACCGACACATTTGCCCCATACTACGAAGATGTCTGCAATCGGCGAGTTCGAAATCCACATCTTGTTGCCGGTCAGCTTGTAGCCATGAGCCGTCTTGACTGCTCGTGTTTCCATGCCGTTTGGATCAGAGCCATGGTTAGGTTCTGTCAGACCAAAGCAGCCAATCCATTCACCGCGTGCGAGTTTAGGCAGGTATTTTTGCTTTTGGGCTTCGCTGCCAAATTCATTGATTGGCACCATCACAAGCGATGACTGCACACTCATCATTGAGCGATAGCCAGAATCGACACGCTCGACTTCGCGAGCGATCAAGCCATAGCAAACATAGTTCAGACCCGAGCCACCGTATTCGACAGGAATAGTTGCGCCCAGCAGGCCAAGCTCGCCCATCTCGGGGAAAATCTCGACAGGTGTGATTTCATTACGAAAGCCTTCGAGTACCCGTGGTGCCAGTTTGTCCTGACAATAGGCGCGTGCGGCATCACGCACCATGCGCTCTTCGTCGGTGAGCTGACTGTCCAGCAAGAGAGGGTCTTCCCAGTTAAATGAGGCTTCAGCGGCCATGTGGTGCTCCAGAGATCAAATATGAATATAAAAATTCAATTGCAATGCAGACGCAGGATAGCGTCTGCAGTTCAAGCTGTTATTTCTGCGCAGCAGCACGCAGTTTAGTAATGGTGGTGGTCGGCGTGATGGCTTCGGGGTCAATCAGGCAATGCACAATTGCTGGCTTGCCACTTGCCAAAGCACGTTCAAAGGCCGGGCCAAACTGCTCGGTTGTTTCGACACGCTCGCCGTGACCACCAAAGGCTCGTGCGTAGGCGGCAAAATCCGGGTTTTTAAGCTGCGTGGCAGACACGCGACCAGGGTAGTTTTTTTCCTGGTGCATACGGATGGTGCCATACATGCCATTGTCGATAATCAGCACAATGATTGGCAGATCGTATTGCACGGCAGTTGCGAATTCCTGACCATGCATCATGAAGCAGCCGTCACCTGCAAAACAGACAACCATTTTTTCGGGTGACAGACGCTTGGCACCCACCGCTGCTGGCAAACCGTAGCCCATCGAGCCTGAGGTGGGGGCGAGTTGCGTGCCGAATTGCGTAAAGCGATGAAACCGGTGCAGCCAGGTTGCAAAATTACCTGCGCCATTGGTCATAATGGCATCGGCAGGAAGATTTGCCTCGAGGTATTGCATCACGCCGCCCATCTGGAGCGTACCGGGTGTCTGGATGGGTGCAGGATCGCTCCAGGCCAGATAGCTCTGATGCATGGTCTGCGTATCTGTCGCCCAGGGCATGCTGGATGGAACGGGTAATGCGGCCAGCTCTGCGGCAAAAGCAGCGGGTGAGGCATTGATGGCGAGTGAGGCACGATAGACCCGACCGAGCTCGCCGCTGTCTGGATGGACATGAACCAGCATTTGCTTGGGGACGGGGATATCAAAAAGTGTGTAGGCCTGGCTTGGCATTTCGGACATACGTCCGCCTACCAGCAGCACCAGGTCAGCGTTTTCGATACGCTTGAGCAATGCTGGATTCAGACCGATCCCCACGTCACCGATAAAACAGGGATGGTTGGCTGGAAACAGCATCTGGCGACGGAAAGAAACCGCGACAGGTAATTTGAATTTTTCGGCAAAGGCTGCAAATTCCTGGACGGCCTGGGCGTCCCAGCGCGTGCCACCCAGGATTGCAACAGGAGATTTGGCGTGTGCCAGACGCTTGGCCAGATCGGCCATCTGGCCTGCGGCGGGCGCTGAGTCGATGGCTTCGTAGTGTGGAGCATCAGGGACTGTGGCCAGCTCGACCAGCATGTCCTCGGGCAAGGCAATGACAACGGGGCCGGGGCGTCCTGAGGTGGCCACATGAAACGCGCGGGAGAGAATTTCAGGGATGCGTGCGGCATCGTCAATTTCAGTTGCCCATTTGGCGGCTTGACCGAAGATCGCACGGTAATCCATTTCCTGGAAGGCCTCGCGTTCGCGCATCCCGCGCTCGATCTGACCGACAAACACGATCAGCGGCGAAGAGTCCTGCTTGGAAATATGAATCCCTGCCAGGGCATTGGAGGCGCCTGGACCGCGTGTCACCATGCAGATCCCGGGGGCGCCAGTGAGTTTGCCGTGCGCATCGGCCATCATGGCCGCTCCGCCTTCCTGGCGACAGACCGTTACGTCAATATTGACATCGACCAGTGCATCCAGAACAGCTAGGAAACTCTCTCCAGGCACACAAAAGACATGCTTGACGCCATGACTGACGAGTTGACCAACAAGGATCTGACCGCCGGTTCGTGGCGTGCTGGGAGAAGGTGCTTGACTCATGGTTGGCTATTTTCCTGGTGCATCGGCAAACCTCAATCATATCGTGTTGCGGACCGATTATGGGCCGGGGGCAGACTAGTTTTCCTTAAAACCAGGCGGAAGCTTGCGTAAAGTGGCGGGTGTGCGGGAGAGTTTGATCGGTGAGGCCAGGCCGCGGTAGTTCCCTTGCTTGAGAACCATCTTGCGGTGTTGGGTGTGGGGATGTTCCAGAATCTGCTGGACATTGAGCACGGCAGCGGCTGGCACGCCTGCTTTAAGCAGTGTTTCAGCAATCCTTGCCGCCTCGTGCATTTTGAGCTTGTCGACCAGTAACGCATGCAGGGCTGCGCGATTCTTTAGCCGATCCTGATTGCTTGTAAAACGATTGTCAGCACTGAACTCCTGAGCGTCAAGCACCTTGAGCAGGGTTTGAAACTGACGATCGTTGCCGATCGCCAGGAAAAGTGGCCCATTTTTCGTTTCAACCGTTTCGTAAGGTGAAATGTTGGGGTGTGCATTCCCGCTTCGCCCTGGTACCTTGCCATTCCCAAAAAAATTCGCTGCATGCGGATGCAAGAGAGAAATGGCGCAATCAAACAGGGTGATGTCCAGAAATTGACCCAGGCCACTGCGGGTACGCTCCTGCATGGCCATCAGAATCGCCAATGCCGCATTCAGACCCGTCACCATATCGACAACAGGCAAGCCGACGCGTGTGGCTTCGCCTTCTGCCTCGCCATTGACGCTCATCAGGCCACACATGGCCTGCGCGCATGCGTCGTAGCCTGGCATGCCACCCAACGGACCATCCGCGCCAAAGCCACTAATCCGGCAGTGCACCAGCTTGGGAAAGAGTTCTTTGAGTGTGTCGTAGCCAATGCCCCATTTTTCGAGGGTGCCTGGTTTGAAGTTTTCGATCAGGATATCGGCATCGGCCAGCAGGGATTTAAGGAAATCACGTCCTGCAGGTTGTGCCAGGTCTAGGGTCATGCCTGTCTTATTACGATTGACACCAATAAAATAAGATGCGAGACCTTCTTCGAAGGGAGGCCCCCAGTGGCGCGTTTCGTCACCAGCGGGCGGTTCGAGTTTCAGGACGTCTGCGCCGTGGTCTCCGAGTATCTGCGTGCAAAACGGTCCTCCCAGTACACGGCTCAGATCGACGACGCGAAAACCTGCGAGCGCACCTGTATTGTTTTGCTGTTGCCACATGTTTGGTTTTTTCCTGGGTCAGAATGTTTACATTGCGCTGTATAGCCAGTCGCACAGGGCAGGATCAATCACATCCGGGTCTGCGATAGGATCACGTGCAGCCAGACGATTTTTTAGGACCAGGTCTGCGAGGTATCCACGCATCGGCATATTGGCCCGTTTGGCCTCCCAGCGCATGCCGGCCATCGTGACCACGTGATACAGGCTACTTGCCGCCTGACGGGCATGCTCTGCTGTCTGGGCGGCACTCGCATTTGCCGCAAAGGCAAAGGCTTGTTCAATGCGTTCATGTTGAAGTGCAGCCAGGGCAGGGGACACCTGCAGTCCTTCGCGTAAGAGCTGATCCACGTGCGCGCGCAAGGCTGGCAGTGATTGTTCCTTTTGAATCGCGCGCAGGACATCAAGCGCCACGATATTACTGGTGCCTTCCCAGATCGAGCCGAGATGCGCATCGCGCAAGACGCGTGCATCGCTGAATTCTTCGATATATCCACAGCCACCACGTACTTCCATTGCGTCACCGGCAACTTTGCGCGCATCGCGACAGGCACGGAACTTGATCAATGGCGTCATGATGCGCATCAGGGGTCTGAGGCTCGGATCGCGGTCTGCGGCTTCAAGCGCCTGTGCGGTCTGGTAGACCATCGTGCGTGCCTGTTCCGTCGCTAGCGCGATTTTGGAGAGCTGGCGTTGCATGAGCGGCATATCAATGAGACGCTTGCCAAAGGCACGGCGATTTTTGGCGATAAAAAGTGCTTCGGTCAGCGCTCTGCGCATCAGACCGGCCGCGCGTACGCCATTGGACAGACGTGAGTTGTTAATCATGTCTGACATGTGCTGGAAGCCTTGGCCACGCTCGCCCACTAGCCAGGCAAACGCGCCTTCGAGGCGGATCTCACCACTGGGCATTGAGCGCGTGCCAAGCTTGTCTTTGAGGCGCAGGATGCGATAGCTATTGGCGCTACCGTCAGGTCTGAGTCGGGGCAGGAGAAACAGGGAAACGCCTTTGAGTCCCGCAACAGGTTCTGAGCGTGCCAGTACCATCGCAAACCCAGCATCAGGATTCGAACAAAACCATTTGTCGCCATTGAGCAGCCAGTTCCCATCTGGAGCCTGGGAGGCTTGTGTTTCGGTCGCACTGACATCGGATCCAGCGCCTTGTTCTGTCATGAACATCGCGCCCTGATGCAAGGCGTCAAAGTCCTGAGTCGTCACCAGCGGCAAGACTTGTTCGACCAGCGCGGGATCGCCGAATTTGCGTAATGTGCGTGCCAGAGAGTCTGTCATGCTGACGGGACAGCACAGCCCAAACTCCGCCTGAACGAATAAATAGGTCAGTGCATACTTTGCTGCAGGGGGCATGGGGGCAGGCCACCCCAGCACGCCACCACGATGCGACAGAGCGGCCAGGCCGAACTCACTGTAGGCGTAGCGTTCCAGTTCAACATAGGCAGGGTGCTTTTCGATTGTCGAGACATCGATACCAGTTCGACTGCGAACAGAAAGGGTGGGTGGA
>CANBUF010000012.1 GCA_947372575.1 Alcaligenaceae bacterium
GACCCAGCGCAGAATCTGGACAAAATAGTAGATATTGCGATTCGTAATGGGCGGGTGTTAGAGATCGGAACCGGGTTGCCGCGTGATAAAGCTGCACAGCAGATCGATGCAAAAGGCCGAGTCATTACGCCAGGACTCGTGGATTTGCATGCACATACCTATCCTCAGGGCTCTGCAATTGGATTGCCTGCCGATGAGCTGGCACAGTTCACCGCAACGACAACCTTTGTGAGCGCAGGCGATGCGGGTGGAAATAACTTTTCTGCATTCAAGCATTTTTTTCAAGCACAGACGCGTAGCCGTATGTATGCCTTTATCCATATTTCTTCAATTGGGCTGGCAGGATTCCCGGTCGGTGAAATGAAAAACATGGATTATGGCAATGTGGATCTGGCAGCGAGAACACTGGATGAAAATCAGGATATCGCACTGGGCATCAAAGTCAGAGAGTCTCTCGATGTCGTGGGTGACAATGGAATTGAGCCCCTCAAACGCGCACGTCTCGCGGCCGAGCGCTCTGGAGTAAAAGGTGCGCGCGTGATGTGCCACATTGGTAACGCTCCAGGCGATCTGGGAGACTTACTCAATGTGCTGCGTCCCGGAGACATCCTGACTCATGCTTATAGTGGTGCCGGCAACAACACAGTTCAAAATGGCAAGGTCATCGCTGCAGCACTAGAAGCTAAAAAGCGTGGTGTGTTGATTGATGTGGGGCATGGTGGAGGCAGTTTTGATTTCACCATCGCTGAACCCGCACTCCAGCAGGGATTGATGCCCGACACGATTTCGAGTGATTTGCACGCCTACAGCGGTAATTCTCCCAGTATTCCGTTTTTGCCACAGATCATGAGTAAGTTTTTGACACTCGGATTCTCACTCAGCCAAGTGGTGGCAATGGCGACCAATCGTCCAGGTGAAATCATCAATCGTGCGCCCTTGCTAGGTACGCTCAAGCCAGGCGCACCTGCGGATATTGCTATTTTTGATCTGGTGGATAAGCCAGTCGAGTGGCTAGATACGAAAGGCAACAAACGGCCTGGGACGCAATCACTGGTGCCTGTGCAAACCATTCGCGCCGGCATTCCCTTTGGCAGGCCATTCCCCTCGCCATTTGCTTATCCATAATCTGAGGGATAATGCCGCTCAACATGAAAAGCATTGTCCCACCCAAACACTATCGCTCCGACATTGATGGCCTCAGAGCACTTGCCGTGCTCCTGGTCGTCACGTATCACTACTTTCAGGTCAGTGGTGGCTACGTCGGGGTCGACATATTTTTTGTGATCTCAGGTTATTTGATTTCACAGCAGATCTTTCGTGATCTCGAAAAAAATATATTCAGCCTGAGCGAGTTTTACGCCAAGCGTATCCGTAGAATATTGCCGCCGCTGGCGTTGATGGTGGTCATGACGCTCGCAGCAGGATGGTTCTTGTTGCTGCCGACGGATTTCATGTCGCTTGGTAAACACGCCGCTGCGGGGATTGCGTATGTGTCCAACTTGTTGCTATGGACCGAGTCAGGTTATTTTGATGCGCCATCTGCCCATAAGCCTTTTTTGCATCTTTGGTCATTGGGTATCGAGGAGCAGTTTTATCTGACCTGGCCCCTCGCCCTCATCGTGATCACACGACTCAGGGGCGCAATACTGCCCATACTGGTTGGTCTGACGCTGACGTCGTTTGTCGTCAACCTGATCCTGACGGCGCAGGGACACAGTGCCGCGTTTTATATGCCGGTGACGCGGTTCTGGGAGCTCTCTGCAGGGGGCATACTTGCCTATTGCGGTCTTTACCATCAACAGGGTATTGAGCGGTGGCTGGAGGGCGGTAAGCTGACTCTGTGTTTGACGCGATATAGCAGCCAGTTTGGTGTGCTGTTGATCGCCTGCGTCGTATTGCTGGTTGATAAGAAATCAGCTTATCCAGGGTACTGGGCACTCTTGCCCGTGGTCGGGACCTCGCTGATTCTGGTGAGTTCGCCCGGGACTTCCTTTCAAAGACAGCTATTTGAAAATCGTGTCGCCGTCTGGATTGGTCAAATCAGTTATGGGCTTTATCTCTGGCACTGGCCCGTACTGGTGCTCATGTACTTATCTGAGATGACCTCAAGTATGAGTAAATTTATTGCGCTTGGGCTGAGTGTGTCGCTTGCTTATGCAACCTATCAGCTGGTTGAGCTACCCGTACGATCCATCCCCGTGACGCGGACCAGTTCCTGGCGTTTCATTATTGCTGGCGTCAGCGCCACAGTACTGATTGGTGCGACAGGGTTATTGTTTGCAAACGGCAATATTCACCGGTCCTGGGATGCCGCAATGATTAGCCAGCCTTACCAGGAACCTGTAACCGGTTGTTCAGCCGATGGAAGTGGCGCCATAGCGATCCAACCGGAGGCGCTTGCTCAGTGCGAAACACTCAAACACCCGGGGCAGCCGGTTGTAATGCTTTTGGGCGACTCTCATGCGTATGGCTTATATCAGGGACTCGAACCCTATCTGGATGCGCATCAGGTCAACCTGATTGCGTTACCTGTCATGTATTGCACGCCACTGTCTGTACTGGACAAAAGGCCTGCATGTCATACCTATAACGCCTGGCTCAATCACGAAATACGTGTCAAGCAGCCAGATCTTGTCATGATCTTTGCACATCATCTGCTATGGTCGGACGATGAGGCCTACGGAGAGTCTCAGCCTTATCCTGCCTATCTCTGGGAGCAGGCCAGATTGCTTAAACAGGCAGGCGTCAAACAAGTGATGATTGTGGGGCAGATCCCCACCTGGGTTGACGCATTGCCGCACAGTTTGAACTTGCATTTTTTACGCAAAGGTCTAGATGTCCCGCTGCGGACCTGGACTGGGGTCACTCAGGACTCTTTGAAAATGGACGATGTCATGCGTGCTGCTCAGCCCTCAACGGACATCCCGTATGTGTCATTGCGCGATGCGCTCTGCAATAGCGAAGGCTGTCTGACCAAGTTCGGCAATCAGTATCCACAGGATCTGATCGTGCATGATTACGGACATCTAACGCAGCGAGGGGCACGCTACCTTTCTGAGCACCTCCTGGGTGAACAAATCTTATCGCTGTTGCCCGCTGCCCACTGATCTGAGACTCAGTTTGTTGCGCCAGCCTCAGTCAACATTGCCTGGATGGCATTAAAGGAGATGTCATCCAGCAGGTTGCGTGTTCGGGTTTGAAGCCCTGAGGTCAGGCTGACTGGTGCCAGATATTGGGCGTAGGTATTAGCAAACACCGTGACATCGCTGTTTGATTCTTGCAATTTGAATTGCATCACGACTTGAATTTTTGT
Organism: Alcaligenaceae bacterium; assembly: GCA_947372575.1. Next base: position 3,314 of record CANBUF010000012.1, read on the forward strand.
TGCATACTCGTCGTTGACGACGCGCTCAATTTCCCTGAAGCGTGTGCCCTTGACCTCACTCTGAAAGCAAAGTACCTCATTATGGGTAGTTTGAATCTGGAGGTGATTCTGTGAGCACGCGCCCATCAGGCTGTTTTTCGACTGGGCCAGAGTCATGGCTTTGAAGGTGGCTTGTTGCATTCTGGACGGTATCGGTTTGTCTGCAACAACCACCTCTTTACTGCTGCACGCACAGAGCGAGAGCGTGATCATGAACAGGGCAATTAAATTTGAACGATATGACATGACAGAACCTTTAAAGCGTATCTGGCTAGAATATAGCAGTCGATCCGTATTATGTAGCGCTTGTTCACCACGATACCTCTCAAAAAGTCACAATCCATGCATAATTTTTTAAGCCAGTCCTGGGTCATTGCCCTGATGAGTGTCTTGCTGATCGCGTCTGTTTTTATGGCGGTTCATCACGCGGAAGTGATTGCTCATAAAGTCGGCGAGCCTTTTGGCACGCTTATTCTTGCGGTGTGTGTAACCGTGATCGAGGTGGCATTGATTGTCTCCATGATGCTGTCTGGGGGCGTTGGCGCAGAGTTAATCGCGCGTGATGCCGTCTTTGCGGCCATTATGATTGTGATGAACGGGGTCATCGGCTTGTGTATTTTTATGGGAGGCCTGCGACACAAAGAATTGTCCTACCGGATCGAGGGGACTAATCCGGCATTGGCGGTATTGCTTGCACTCGCCACATTCACTCTAGTACTACCGATTTTTACAACCAGTTCGGCAGGGCCGACCTATACCAGCAGCCAGCTGATATTCATTGGCCTGATCTCGCTGCTCTTGTATGGCACCTTCATTTTTATCCAGACCGTGCGTCATCGTGACTATTTTTTGCCTGTCCTCGAGACACAAAAAAATGACGCGAACGTACATGCCTCTCCACCTGATACGGCCCAAGCCTGGGTGAGTGCCTCGTTGCTGGCGATTTCACTCGTCCTGGTTGTCGGACTGGCAAAGGCGTTGAGCCCAACAATTGAGTCCGCCTTGCAAAGTCTGGGAGCACCGAAAGCGGTGGTGGGGATCGCCATTGCCGCGCTGGTGTTATTGCCAGAGAGCATTGCAGCACTACGTTCGGCTTTATCCAACCGATTACAGACCAGTTTAAACCTGGCGCTGGGTTCAGCGCTCGCCAGTATTGGTTTGACGATCCCGGCCGTGGCCTTGGTTTCGGTCTGGTTTCATATCCCGATCAGCCTGGGGGTGAATTCCGTAGGTCTGGTCTTACTGGTCCTGACCATGCTGGTCGGCATTTTGACCTTGGCGACGGGACGCGCGACCCTGCTTCAGGGGGTCGTGCATTTGCTGATTTTCTTTGCCTACCTGTTCCTGACGCTGGTGCCCTGATCCCGGGGGGACTGCCATCTAAGCATCCTGATGGCCCAGGGCGTCAGGCGATGCGTCTGAGGGTGACTTTTTTAAGATGCAAGGCGGGCTTTTCAACAACAAACCAGGACAGCATCGCCAAGCCGATTGTGCACAGAAGTGCTGTGAGCAAATAAGCGTTTGAGCCTTCCATGCCTTTGTAGATCATAAAATTTACAATTGGCATGTGATAGATGTAGATACCATACGAAAAGTCGTTCTTATGGAGGAGCTTTTCTGAAAGTGCCGGCATAGTCCAGGCGGCTTTGAAAACGAGCCACGCCAGCAATACAAACGAGACGATATTGATTGAATTGCCCGTGCCGAGATTCCAGCGCTCCGCACAGTAATAGACGGCAAGATAAAGAATAAGCGGGACCAGAATGTTGCACTTGAGTATTTTTTGTTGCAGGAACTGGTTCGTCGACAGATAGGCACCAAACCCGAACATCGCAATCCAGGGCAGGAACGAAACGTTAAAAAGTTTTTCTGCTGTGGTTGCGCGTGGGTTGAATGTCGAGTTCGCGATATTAAACAGCACGCACAGTACTAAGAGCGCCAGTGCGGTTTTTTTATACTTATTGAATAGTATAAAAACAATCGGTGTCAGCACATAAAACTGAAGTTCGACCGAGATGGTCCAGAGGCTGGCGTTGAGCTTGCCCGTGGCGTAATCACGCAAAAAATCAGGATTGAAAAATTGCAGGAATGTGACTTGTGTGGCGAGCCAAGCGATGAACTGCGCACGCGACACCTCGGTTACGGCAAAATAACCACTGTAATAGGTCAATACCACCGCAAAAACGACGCAGATGATGAGTGCAGGATAGAGTCTGAGTATCCGGTTGGTAAAAAAGACGGTCAACCGGTTGTCGCGCTTGATATTGGCGAATGACTGATAAATCAGATAGCCGCTAATAAAGAAAAAAATCGGAACGCCTGGAAAATAACTTAGGGTGCGCAACCAGACGGCGGGGACATGCATCCAGTCCGCCGCATGAGAAACCGCGACTTGGAGTGCAGCAAAAAGACGAATTAAATCGAAATTGTTTTTCGTTCGAACCGCTGCACTCTGCAAGCTTCGCATGTCTAAAACCTTAAATGGTCAGCTGGTTTGAACCAGCAGTTTCATACATTGACCTTTAAAGGCTTGGGTAATCGGTATAGCCTGCTTCAGCACCACCATAAAACGTGGCCCGGTTATAAGGTGTGAGTGGCGCATTGACTGCAAAACGCTCCGCCAGATCCGGATTGGAGATGTACAGCCTGCCGTAGGCAATCGCATCCGCAGTGTCGTCGGCAATAGCTTGTTCGCCAAGCGCACGGTCAAAGCCACCTGCACTGATAAAGGCACCCTTGAACGCCTTTCTGAACATCGCGGCAGTAATCGGAGCATCCGACTCGACCTTGTCATTGCCACCCGCAGAGGTAGAGCGTGGCTCAATCATGTGCAGATACGCCAGGCCACAGGGGTTGAGCTTGTCAATCACTGCATTGAACAAGGCGACAGGATCGCTATCTGACATGTCATTAAAGGTGCCATAGGGCGAGAGTCTGACTCCAATGCGATCGTACGGGAATACTTTGGCAACGGTCTCGAGGACTTCGCTAAGCAAACGGATACGGTTCTCAATTGAGCCGCCATAGATGTCGGTACGATGATTGGACTGGTCCTGCAAGAACTGATCGAGCAAATAACCATTTGCAGCGTGGATTTCGATGCCATCAAACCCGGCAGCCTGTGCATTGCGGGCGGCGTGTTCAAAGTCATTTTTGAGGGCTGCAATATCCTCAAGCGTCATGGCGCGAGGGGTTTCAAATGCATGCATTTGCCAGTCGGCAGCAAAGGTTTTGCCGGCGGGGGCAATGGCCGAGGGGGCAACGGGCAGACCTTGCTCAGGGTGCAAGGAGGAGTGGGAAATACGACCGACATGCCAGAGTTGAGCCACGATCTTGCCGCCTTTGGCGTGCACAGCCTCGACAATCTCTTTCCAGGCCTGTGTTTGTTCTGCGGAATAAATACCAGGCGTTGCGGGATAGCCTTTGCCTAAAGGGGAAATCTGAGTGGCTTCGGTGATGACAAGTCCTGCGCCCGCGCGCTGGCTGTAATAGATTTGAGCAAGGGGATTGGGTACATCACCCTCAATCGCACGCATGCGTGTCAGAGGTGCCATCACAATTCGATTGTTCAGTTCAATCGCACCGAGTCGGGTAGGTGTGGATAATAGGCTGCTGGCTGGCATAGAATTCCTGGAGATTGAAAAAGTTTTCAAGATTTTAAGCCGTAAAAAAAACCCGGGTATGAATACCCGGGCTTTAGGCCGAACAAAAGCTTGAACTTAGCCTTTTGGGGCGGCTGTGTGCTTCTTTGTTTGCTTTTCATGACGGGTACGCATATAGCTTGTCAGGGTTTTGTGCTGTTCAGCTGACAGACCGTCCCAGAATGCCAACCATTTCTGTTCAACAGCCTCTTGCTTGAGCTCCATGTCATGGCGAGCCTGCTTATTGGTCGCGAGGATCGCACGCGGGTCCATCTGCTCTTTGGCCAGTTGTTCGGTCATGGTTTTTTGACGGGCAGCCATCGCAGCCTGACGTGCTGCACGCATTTCCTGACGTGAGGCCTGAGCCGTGTCTAGCTGTGCTTTTTGTGCAGGAGAGAGTGCCAGTTGATCAATGACCGCTTTGGGCAGTTGACCCATGTCGTGTGGTTCAGACATGCCGTGTGGATGCCCCATTGATTGTGGACCTTTCATGCCAGTACCTGGGTGCGGCATATCGGTGCCAGGTGCAGGCGTCACCTGGGGTGCAGACACGCTTGGTGCTGGCGTAGCGGGAGCCGGGGAGGTCGCGGGGGCAGCGGTCTGCGCCCATGATCCAGTCGCGGCCAAAGTCATACCGATCGCTGCAATGATTAAACGTTTGTCGAACTGTTTCATGGCGTTATCTCCTGTGTGTGGAACGCAGAACCATCTTCGATCCAAACCCGTTTCAAATGCGTTACGGTTTGTGTATCAAATGTTTCATTGCGTTTCGATATAAGTAATTTTTAGCAAAATGCGGTAACTGTTGAATCAGAAATTATGCTTTTTTAAGGTAAATGGCCTTGAGCATGTAACTCCCGTTTTCCATGCGGCAGTCCACTTCATGCCCATCACTCCCATTGCCCAGGCGGATACTTTTTACTTTTGTGCCTTTTTTCAGAATCGTCGATGAGCCCTTGACCTTTAGGTCCTTGATCAAAATGACGGCATCACCATCGGCCAGAGGGTTGCCATTGGCATCCAGGATCACGCTATCGTCTGTCGATGCTTCGGTTTGCTGTTCCTGCATCGGCCATTCGTGCCCACAGTCTGGGCAGACATAGTTGTCTGCATCCTGATAGGTGTTTTCGATCGCGCAGAGTGGGCAGGCTGGGATGGTGTGCATGGAGCTCTTATATTAAAAAGGGATGGGATCTTAGCGGTATGGGCTGGCGAAGCTAGTTTGCGCAGATGTGTGCAGGGGCCACGCTTAAGCCTTGGACCTGATGCTTGGCGATGAGACTGGCGACCAGGCCCGAGGCTTTTACTTCTTCGATAAAGTTGCTCAAGTACTCGGCACCAAGCAGGTTGGATTGACGCGTACTGGCGGCTTGTTGAATGGCGGCAAACCTGCCCTCGAGTATTTTGGCGCCCGGTAGTTTTTTGATATCGGTCTGCAGGCCGATCCGCAGACCTGCAAGTACATCCAGTTTATCCTGGACAAAGGTCTTGATTGTTCCCTCAAAGCCATCGCAAGAAACAAGCGTGGCATGTTGAAGATGCCGAACCAGCCAGAGCTCATAGGCGCTCCTGGAGGGAACCGCGATCCTGACCCCGGGGCGATCGACTTCTGAAATTTCCTGGATCGCGGAACCCGCGGGCACAAGATAGGTCGCCTCAATCTCGACGTAGGCAGGTGTAAAGGTAATTTTCTCTGCGCGTGCTGGATCCGAACCAACCAGGCCAATGTCACACTCACCAAGGGCGACGGCTTGGACCAGTGCATCCTGGCTCGTGAAGGGGACTAGTTCGAGCGGTACATCGAGTCGTGCGGCGAGCGCCGCGCACAGGTCAGGAGAGACGCCTTCAGGCACCCCCGCCGCACTTTTGCCCGTGATCAGCAAGAAGTTGCCGAGAAATACTCCCGCACGCAGAGTGCCGGTCGGTGCGAGCGCGTGCACAATATCAGTGGTCATAAATATTCAGTTTTAGTGTTTATTAAATAAAGCCTGCCGCGATGTTAATCGTCAGGGCAAGTAAGGTGGTATTGAAAAAAAATGCCAGCACACAATGAATCAAGCCGACGCGTCGCATGGCGCGTGTGGTCATACTCACGTCTGCGGTCTGCCCTGAGGTGCCAATGACACAGGAAAAATACAGAAAATCGACGTAGTCGGGATCCTCCTTGCCAGGAAAGCTGAGGCCAGGGTCCTGGGCGTTGAGCTCGGCTGCAAAGTAAGCGTGAGCATAATGGTTTGCGAACATGACCTGCGTAAACATCCAGGAGGTCAAGACTGTCAGGCTTGCGAGTCCAATATGTTCGATTTTGTCCGCGTCATGCATACTCTTTGCGAGACCCAGAATCATCACAATCGCAATCAGGCAGATTACAGAAGAAAGAATCACCAGAGTCAGAATCACATAGTTACCATCGTCCTGACGGATCGCAGTGGTGCGCGCTTTAGCCGGAGTTGACCGAAACATCATTCTTAAAGCCAGGCACAGATACAGTGCAGCCCCCAGATTCCAGCTGATCACGAGTCTGAGCCAGGCGTTCGAAGGCAGCGCGTACGTCAGGAGAACGTAAGTGAGTAATCCGGTCAGCGTGCCGAGCGTCAGGAAGGGGCGGGTTTGAATGGCGCGAATCACACTATTGAACGACTTGGGTTTTAGGGTTCATCTGGGTGCACGGATAAGATCTGAGAGTGTAGTATGCACGATGGTTAGTTCTTGTACCTTATTTTGGCAAACAGGCAGATCTTATGCGTATGACCTCCTCCTTTTTTGCGAACCTGGCGATACTGGTCATCGTGCTGATGTTTGTTTCCTGGGTGTCGCATTATCTCGTGCAGAAAGTCATCAGTAAAAGTCGTCTGGATAAATTTTATTCTGCCTCGTCTGTCATGCTGCAGGTCCTGGGTTCGATCGCAGGAGTGATGCAGGCATTTGTGGTCGTGAGTTTCTGGAATGACTACCAGGACGCAGCAAACTCCACGCATCAGGAAGTCGAGAACCTGACGGTCACCTACAGGAATATTACGCTTCTGAAGGATAGTGATACCAAGAATATCTTGCTGCAGAGCTACGTGACCTACCTCAATTCGGTCGTCATGGACGAAATTCCCGGTCATAGTCATGGGCAAGGATCAGATACGCGTACGCAGCTCGCGATCGATAATTTCTGGAACGCCTTGCAAAAGCTTGCGCAAGAAATCAATACCGATAGCCAGCGCATTGTCCTTCAGGCAATCATCATGGATGCGAATGCGGCTGCCAAACTGCGTCAGCATCGCGTCAATGGGATTAACTCCAGTGATGCAAACTTGTTATGGGTCGTGCTGATTGTGTCTGCCTTGTTGGTCATGATCGTCATGGGCACATTGAATATCGGTCAAAAAGAAGCGATTTATTACTTGTTGTCTTTTGCCCTGGCTTGTATTTTTTCGCTCATGATTACGGTGAGCTATGACTACAGTACGCCGTATGAAGGCACCATTACTGTTTCTAACCACGCCTATATCTCGTTGATCCACTCTTTACCCAGAATCCCCTGACAATTTCATTTTTAAAAGGAACTGAACATGAATCCTGTTGTGATTGTGACTGGCGCGAGCCGCGGTATTGGTGCCGCGACGGCGGTACTTGCCGCCCAGAAGGGCTGGCGTGTCGTGGTGAACTACAGCCAGAATAAAGAGGCTGCTGAGTCCGTTGCACAAACGATTCGTGCAGCGGGCGGTGAGGCCATGATTGTGCAGGCGGATGTGGCCGACGAAGGGCAGATCATTCGCATGTTTAAAGAGGTCGATACGCACTTTGGGCCGATCTCCGGTCTGGTGAATAACGCAGGGGTCGTTGATACGACGGCCTCGCTTCAGGATATGAGCTGGGAGCGGATCGAAAGAATGTTCAGGATTAATGTTTTTGGCTGCTTTATCGCCGCGCGCGAAGCCCTGTTCAGAATGAGCACAAAACGGGGTGGCCCCGGAGGCTCGATCGTCAATGTCAGTAGCGCCGCGTCCCGTCTGGGTGGAGGCGGGCAGTATGTCGACTATGCCGCCAGTAAAGGCGCCATCGATACGTTTACGCTTGGCCTTGCCAAAGAAGTCGCTGCTGAGGGGGTACGCGTCAATGCGGTCCGCCCTGGGGTGATTGATACCGACATCCATGCCAGCGGTGGCTTGCCTAATCGTGCAAAGGACCTGACGCCACTGATTCCAATGCAACGCCCGGGTCGTGCTGACGAGGTTGCTCAGGCAATCGTCTGGTTGCTCGGAACGGAGTCCAGCTATACAACGGGCTCCTTTGTCGATGTGACGGGTGGACGTTGATTGGTTTTATTTGCCAATCCACATTCGCTGAAAAATCCCGTCGCGCTTGATCAACAGGTGCATGAACGCAGCACCAATGTGTCCGATGATCAGTGCGGCCAGGATAAGTGCCAGGGTCCCGTGTATTTCAAATAATTGTTTGGCAAGGGTTTCGTTTGGCGCAACAAAGGGAAACGCGGGCAGGTGATAGCCACCCAGGGTAATGAGTGCCGGAAAGGCGGTGACGCCGGCCCAGCCCAGTAGCGGGACCACCAGGAGCAGCAAATACATGAGTCGATGAACGGTGTTGGCTGCGAGCACAAGCAAGTGCGACATGCTCGCAGGATAAGGCGGATGGCCTGTGCGCAGCCTGATGGCCAGGCGTAGAACCATTAAACATAAAACCGTAAAGCCAATCGCTTTATGCCAGGCATAGAGCAGATTGGTGAGGTCATCCCAGATATTTGCCTCGCCTCGCGAGGTCATCCACAGACCGACAGGGATCAGGATCATCACCAGCAGCGCAATCAACCAGTGTAATAGACGCCAGGTGAAGGAATAGTTCGGTGATGCTTGCATGCTTATCCCCTTTGGGCCGCGGAGAGCCACGCGAGAAACTATGCTTGGACGTTACGGATTTCCGAGGAAGTCGCGCTTGCCAATTTCAACCCCATTATGACGCAAAATGTTATAGGCAGTCGTAATATGAAAATAAAAATTCGGTGTTGCGTGCCCTAATAAAAATTGCATGCCGGTGTAGTGGGTTTCTTTATCTCCACGCTTGGTGACAATCGCCTTGTCTTCTGTTCCATCAATCTGAGCAGGTGTGAACGTTTCAATGTACGCAATTGTCTTGAGCACACGTGCTTTGAGTTCAGGAATGGTTTTTTCGACGTCAGGAAACACTGGGGCTTCGACGCCAGCCAGACGAGCCATCACACCCTTTGCAGCATCACAGGCAATGAATACTTGGAGCGTAAAGGGCAACATGTCTGGGAATAGACGAAATGAAGTGAGATAGGTATCTTCTATTTTTTTGGCTTCGATGTGTGCTTGAGTCTTATCCAGGATGCCGACAAAATTCTTCAGGATATTGATAAAGCGCGGGGCGCTGACTTGATACATGGAAATATTCATGATGATTCCTTAATGTGATGAGGTAGAGCTAAGTTGAAGGGGCGGCTCAGGATTTCAGTCGATATCCCGTCTTGAAGATCCAGGCCACGATGCCAAGAGAGGCCAGCAGAAAAATAGAGGTCATCGCCAAACTGGTTCCGAGACTGACATCGGCGATGCCATAAAAACTCCAGCGAAATCCACTGATCAGATAGACGACTGGATTGAGCAGGGCGACTTTTTGCCAGAAGGCAGGTAATACGGAAATTGAATAAAAGCTCCCGCCCAGGAAGGTCAGTGGCGTGATGATCAGCAAGGGAACAATCTGAAGTTTTTCAAAGCCATCGGCCCAGATGCCAATAATGAAGCCAATCAGACTGAAGGTAATCGAGGTCAGAAAAAGAAAGAAAAGCATCCAGAAAGGGTGTTCGATACGTAAAGGGACGAAAAATCCTGCAGTCGCCAAAATGATGAAGCCAAGAAAAATGGATTTGGCCGCTGCTGCACCGACATAACTCAACACGATCTCAACATAAGACACGGGCGCCGAGAGCAACTCGTAGATTGTGCCGGTGAATTTTGGGAAATAAATCCCAAAAGACGCATTCGAAATACTCTGCGTGAGCAAAGACAGCATGATCAGACCCGGGACAATAAACGCTCCATAACTGACCCCCTCGATTTGAGGCATCCGCGAACCAATCGCCGAGCCGAACACAATAAAATAAAGTGAAGTCGAAATGACCGGCGATATGATGCTTTGCATCAGTGTTCTGCGCGTGCGTGCCAACTCAAACAGAACGATTGCACGGATGGCGTGAAGGTTCATGCTCATGATCCGTGTCCTTGTTTTGTGACCAGGCTGACAAAAATATCTTCAAGTGAGCTTTGACTGGTATGTAAATCTTTGAAGGAGATGCCCGCCTGAGCGAGCTCAGCGAGCAATGCTGCAATTCCCACTCGTGCGTTTTGTGCGTCGTAGGTGTAGGTCAAGGTGTTGCCATCATCAGAAAGGACGAGGCCTTCAGTTACGAGTTCGGGGGGTAGCGCTGCAAGTGATGGTTGTAATTGCAGGATGAGCTGTTTTTTACCCAGCTTGTGCATGAGTATCGCTTTGTCTTCGACCAGAATAAGCTCGCCTTTGGTGATAATGCCAATCCGGTCCGCCATTTCTTCGGCTTCTTCGATGTAGTGTGTGGTCAGGATAATGGTGACGCCTGTATGTTGGAGTGCGCGAACCATTTTCCACATGTCGCGTCTCAACTCAACATCGACGCCTGCAGTTGGCTCATCCAGAAATAGGATTTCAGGCTCATGCGACAAGGCTTTGGCAATCATGACGCGACGTTTCATTCCACCCGAAAGTGTCATGATTTTGCTATCTTTCTTTTCCCAGAGTGAAAGAGATTTCAGAACGTGTTCAATATGCTGAGGATTTGGCGCTTTGCCAAATAAACCCCGACTAAATGAAACTGTGTTCCATACAGATTCAAAAGCATCGGTTGAGAGCTCTTGCGGCACAAGACCAATGAGCGCGCGCGCTTGGCGGTATGCTTTGACCGTATCGTGGCCGTTGACGGTGATATGACCGCTGGTGGCGTTCGCGATCCCACAGATGATACTGATCAGCGTCGTTTTACCCGCGCCGTTGGGACCAAGCAGCGCAAAAATTTCGCCACGACGGATGTCGAGGTTAACG
>CANBUF010000013.1 GCA_947372575.1 Alcaligenaceae bacterium
GTAAATACACCTACGGTTCTTCTGGCCTGGGGGGGTTAAGTCATCTGGCGGGAGCGACCTTTGGTGCCATGGCTGATATTGACTTGACGCACATTCCCTATAAGGGTGGCGCAGTCGCAATGTCAGATGTGATCAGCGGTCAGATCGATATGCTGTTTTCAACCATCCTGCAGTCGCATGGCCACATTGCCTCGGGACGCTTGAGACCACTTGCCGTGACCACCGCCACGCGGTCAGCTGCCATGCCCGATATACCGACCATGCGTGAATGCGGTGTCACGGATTATGAAGTCGCAGGGTGGTATGGCGTGGCTGCACCCGCTGCGACACCTACCCCTGTACTGAACAAACTGAATCACGCCATTGTGGATGTGTTGCATACCTCTGAGATGCGGGTGAAGTTAAGTGCGGACGGCTCGGAACCTGTCGGTAATTCTCGTCAGGCCTTTGCTGAATTTATCTCAGCCGAGGTTGCAAAGTGGCGCAGATTAATCAAACTTTTACATATCAAGGCCGATTGAATTCGTCCACGCATCGATTAGGAAAAATGATGAATGACATGAGCAATCTAGCGTCGCAACCAGCTGAACATATCCTGCCTACCGCTGGACTGTCTGTGTTTCTGGGCGAGCAGGTGGCGGCCATGCGATACGACATGCTACCTGCCCAAGCAGTTCACTGGGCGCGGGTTGGGATACTGGATACCGTGGGAGTGACCTTGGCAGGGGCTCTGGAGCCTTGTGCACAAATTTTGGCTCAAGCGCTCGGACCCAGTTCTGGAAATGCCGTGGTGTTCGGGACCTCTGTCAGGTGTCATCCACTTGATGCAGCGCTACTCAATGGCACAGCTTCGCATGCACTTGATTTTGATGATTGTAATAATACGCTGGGTGGGCATCCTTCCGTGCCCATTTTGCCAGCCCTGTTTGCACTGTCGGACGAAGTGGGCGCAACCGGACGTGATTTCGTGACCGCTTATGTTGCCGGTTTTGAAGTCGAAACAAAAATTGCCATGAGTGTGCATTTTCATCATTACACCAAGGGCTGGCATCCCACCTCGACCTTAGGCGTCTTTGGTGCTGCAGCAGCGTGCGCCAGATTGCTGCAGCTTGATGCGCAGCAGACTGCGGTCGCCCTGGCGCTTGCTGCCTCGAGTTCAGCAGGTTTGAAAGCAAACTTTGGCACGATGACAAAGCCCATGCATATTGGGCGCTGCGCGCGCGAAGGTCTGCTCGCTGCAAAACTTGCCCAGGCAGGCTACACCGCGAATAGCCTGGATGTTTTTGAACATCCGCAGGGATTTTTTGAAGTCTATAACGGCAAGGGCAATTATGATCCGGATCGTGGCCGACTGGCCTGGGCCTCGCCACTGGATATCGTCGCCCCTGGTATTGCGATCAAACAATACCCATGCTGCGGCAGTACACATCCTGCAATTGACTGCGCGATAGAACTCTATCAAACGCAGTCGTTTACTCTCAAAGATATCGCCCGGGTAGATATCTGGATTCATAGCCGCAGACTCCAGCATACGAATCGTCCACAGCCACTTACGGGACTCGATGCCAAATTCAGCGTCCAATACGTGGTGTCACGTGCGCTCATCGATGGCTTTGTTTCACTTGAACATTTCGAAGGACGAGCCTTTGAGGATGCCCAGGTGACAGGGCTGTTACCGCATGTCTTTGCGCAGCCTTATGACGATTCACAGTTTGATCCTTCGAATCACTTTGGCGGTGAAGTCAGGGTGACGCTTAAAAGCGGTCAGATCCTGACGGCCAAGGTGCAGCAGCCCTTAGGACGCACCTCTGCGAATCCTTTACCTGACGAGCGTCTGAAAACAAAATTTGAATTGTGCGCCGCACGTGTGATCAATGCTCAGGCAACCGCACAGGCGTATGACGCGATTTCGCGTATCGAGTCACTCGAGAATGTCCGCACAATCACTGCTTTACTGAGTGCCTGATCATCGCGCGAATCGATACCTGATGATTTGTAGGCATCGTTCAATATCTTTACTCACGCTTTATACATTTCGTACAGCACCATTGCTAATGCTTTATCCATACCATTGAACACCATTGCTCTCGAACAGGAACTTACCATGCAACACACTTATGATGTCATCGTAGTCGGGAAGGGAAATGCCGCGTTATCTGCAGCCTTGGCTGCACATGACACTGGTGCACGCGTAGTCGTACTTGAGGCCGCATCGGAGGATGAGTCAGGCGGTAACAGTCGCTTTGCGGGCGGCGTGATGCGGTTTGCGTATGACTCAGTTGAAGATCTGAAGCAGGTCACGGAATTGACCGAACAGGAAATTGCAGAGTCTGATTTTGGGACCAATACGACCGATGAATTTTTTGATGATTTGTTCCGGTTGACACAATTCAGAACCGATCCTGATTTGTCTGAAATACTGGTACGTCGCAGCCTCGAAACCATGGTGTGGTTGCGCAGCAAGGGTGTACGTTTTGTCCCGAACTACGGACGTCAGTCAGCGCTGGTCAATGGTAAACGCAAGTTTTTCGGACGTCTTCCGATTGAAGTGTCGGGCGGTGGTGCAGGGCTGGTGGCTTTTCTGGATACCGCTGCTAAAAAAGCCGGGATAGATGTTGTGTACGGCGCACGTACGACTTCGCTCATTTTTGATGGTGTGCGTGTCACCGGTGTTCGTGCCCAACAAAATGGAAAACTCGTCGAATATCACGCTAAATCCGTGGTGCTTGCGTGTGGCGGCTTTGAGGCGAATCCTGAAATGCGTACCCGTTATCTCGGACCTGGCTGGGAGCTGGCCAAGGTGCGCGGCAGTCGGTATAACCAGGGCGATGGTCTTAAAATGGCGCTCGATATTGGTGCTGCACCCTATGGCAACTGGTCAGGTTGCCATGCCACGGGCTGGGATCGAAATGCCCCGGAGTTCGGTGATGTCAATGTCGGTGACAAGTTTCAGAAGCACAGCTATATCTTTGGCTTGCTGATTAATGCCGAAGGCCGTCGCTTTGTTGATGAAGGACTAGACTTCCACTCCTTTACCTACGCTAAATACGGCGGTGAAGTTCTCAAGCAAACTGGACAATTCGCCTGGCAGGTCTTTGACTCCAAAGTTACCAACCTGTTGCGCAATGAATACCGCATCAAGTTCGTCACAAAGGTGACGGCCAACACCATTGAAGAGCTGGCCGAAAAACTCGAGGGAGTCAATGCTGAGCAGTTTGTGCGAACGGTCAGAAGTTACAACGCTGCCGTACGGACAGACATTCCCTTTGAACATACCGTCAAAGACGGCAAGTGCACAGTCGGCGTTGAACCTGCAAAGTCTAACTGGGCACAGGCGCTCGATACTGCGCCCTACGAGGCCTACCAAACGACCTGCGGAATTACCTTTACGTTTGGAGGCTTGCGTACCATTCCCGATCAAGGCCAGGTGGTTGACGTGAATCTCAATCCGATTCCAGGTCTGTATTGCGCAGGAGAGATGGTTGGTGGGATTTTCTACTTTAATTATCCTAGTGGGACCGGGCTGGTTTCGGGCGCGATATTCGGGCGTATTGCGGGAACGCATGCAGGCCAAGCCGCCAGAATTGAAGCGCTTGCGGCCTGATTTCTCGTATACACTGCGCGGCTATGACACGAGCACAATCCAACAAACGCATGCCACTTGCTGAGCAGGCTTATCAGCAGATCCGGCTTGCGATCCGAAAACGACAGTTTCGTTCGGGTGATCGCCTGCGCGAAAACGAACTCGCGGAAATGTTTGGATTGTCTCGGACACCAATTCGAGAGGCCTTGTCGCGTTTGCAGGCCGAAGGTCTGGCTGCCCAAAATGCCCAGCGCGGTTTTACGATCATTGAATTTGATCATGCCATGGTTTCGGAGTTGTATGTCATGCGCGAGTCTCTGGAAGGGACCGCTGCAAGACTGGCAGCACGTAGCGCAGATGACGCGGAACTGGGTTTGTTGCGGACGTTGCACGAAGAGTATTCCGCGCTCTTTCATGCCGGAAATGAATCCGAACTGACAGAAAAAAATCGTCAGTTTCACGAAGTGCTCTGCCTCTGTGCGCATAACCGATTCTTATTGCGCATGCTCGAGCCGCTGCATGATGCCCTGGGTTTATTGGGCGAATCCAATCTGGTCAATCCTGAGCGTGCCCGACAGAACATTGTCGATCATGCAGGGATTGTGGAGGCATTGGTGCGACGCGACGCACAGTCTGCCGAAGATTTGGTGCGTGCGCATATCCGTGCCGCCTATGCTGCGCGGATTCAACGCATGTTTTCTTCAAGCAAGCAACACGCGTCTCAGGCGATATAGCCAGGATGTGCGACGGGTTGAAAGCTCTCGGGTGAGGCAATTGGCCAGCCGTGTCTGAATACCTCGCTGGGTAATTCGCCTCTCAGCAGACAACCAGGCGTCATCTCAGGAAATAATGAGGCCAACAGAGTGATGTCGCAGCTTGGTGTGCGCATAGCGATATGGTTGGTTGTCAAACCATCTGGATGTTGCAGGCCAGCTGCCTGCAAGAGTTCTGCCAGGGCGTGGAGTGTGTTGCGATGAAAGTTTGCTACGCGCGGCGCTTTGTCGTTGGGCACCAGTCCACGTTGTCGGGTCGCATCCTGCGTGGCGACACCCGTTGGACAGTTGCCGGTATGGCATTGTTGAGCCTGAATGCAGCCGATCGCGAACATGAACGCGCGCGCACTATTGCACCAGTCGGCGCCTAGCGCCAGCACCCGGGCCATATCAAACGCTGAAACAATTTTCCCTGAGGCGCCGATTTTGATGCGATGGCGCAGGTTCAAACCCACGAGTGTGCTGTTGACCAGGTAGAGTGCTTCGCGCAGGGGCGTACCAACATGATCCACGAATTCGATCGGTGCTGCACCTGTACCGCCTTCGCCACCGTCGACCACGATAAAGTCAGGTGTGATGTCTGTTTGAATCATGGCCTTGGCAATTGCCAGCCATTCCCAGGGGTGGCCAATGCAGAGCTTGAAGCCAACGGGCTTGCCTCCTGATAATTGACGCAGTCGTTGCACAAATTGTAATAAGCCGACAGGCGTGCTGAATTCTGAGTGTGTGGCAGGGGAATTGCAGTCTTCACCTATTTTTACACCCCGAGCCAGTGCGATTTCTGCTGTGACTTTACTGCCCGGTAATATGCCGCCATGACCCGGTTTTGCGCCCTGGGAGAGTTTGATCTCGATCATTTTTACCTGGGGCAGCAGGGCGTTTGCGACAAAGTGCTCTTCTGAAAAATGCCCCTGCGCATCACGACAACCAAAATATCCTGAACCAATATTCCAGATCAGATTCCCACCTGGCTGGCGATGGTACGTGCTGATGCCACCTTCGCCAGTGTCGTGCGCGAAGTTGCCGAGTTTGGCACCTGTATTGAGTGAAAGTATCGCATTGGCTGACAGTGCGCCAAAGCTCATAGCTGAAATGTTCAGTACCGAAAGCGAGACCGGTTGTGTGCAGTCTGGTCCTCCGACCGTGATGCGAAAGTCGGGGTCTGCAATTTTGGTGGGTGACAGCGAATGGTTGATCCATTCATAACGATCGTTATAGACATCCTGCAATGTGCCAAAGGGGCGCTTGTCAATTTCTTGCTTGGCACGCTGATAGACCAAAGAGCGACTTTCTCTTGAAAAAGGTGTTTCGTCCGTGTCGCTTTCAAAGAAATATTGTCGGATGGCCGGACGAATACTTTCGAATAAGTAACGAAAATGACCAATGATCGGATAGTTACGCAGTGTCGCGTGATGTTTTTGTGCCAGGTCGTGTATGCCGACAATGGTCAAGAACCATGCCGTCCAGGCAATGCCCCACCATACTTGTTGCAACCCGCTCTCTTGCGCCATGAGTGGAGCAATCAGAGAGAGCAAGACACACATCCACAGCGTGGTGTAACGCACCAGAAAAATCGCCATGCTCAACACTCCGTTCAACGCATCTGATGCGAGGGATAAATAACTGGCTCTGCTTAGCAGCCCGATAAACGGCTAGGACTGTTCAGCAGCCCGATAAACGACTAGGTCTGTTTAGCAGCCTGATAACCGAGGGGTTCTTTCAACGGCTAGACCAAAAAACGGACGGAAATATACGCCAACCGCATTGCCCGCAAAGGCCGCGGGGACCCACAACCACGCGTGCAGACTGCCCGACACGATCCCGCTGAAATAGGCACCGATGTTGCAGCCATACGCCATGCGAGAACCAATGCCCAGCAGTGTTCCACCGATAATGGCCCCTAATAAAGAACGAAAAGGTAGCTGCCAGACCGGTGCAAATTTGCCTGCTGCACTGGCCGCCATGAGTGCACCGATCATGATGCCAATATCCATCACGGAAGTGACGTCTTTTGTGAGCGAGTCGGTGATGACTTGTGGTGTTTTTGACCAGAATGCCCAGGATGCGGTGTCAATGCCCATCGTGTGTAACGCCTGCGAACCCCATAAGGCAAAGGCTGAGGTGATACCCCAGGGGCGGCCTGCAAGTGCGAGTGTGGCAAAGTTCAGTACCACCAGCGCCAAGGCACCCCAGATTAAAGGCCAGGGGCCGCGCAGGAACGAGGCGGGCTGGTTTGGGACTCGGCCGATTGGTTCCAGGCCACCATGATGGCGTTTTTCGAGAAGGCAGGTCGACCAGGCAATCGCAGCAAAGACGGCCAGGTTGGCAAGCAGTGCGGGCCAGAGACCCCATTCTTTAATCATTGAGTAAGGTTTGACGGCGGGCAGGGCAGACCACCAGGGAAACAGGTAGGCCCCCATGACTGAGCCCACAATAAAGAAGAATAACGTGACAAACATTCGCGTATTACCGCCACCCGCTGCAAACAGGGTTCCAGAGGCACAGCCCCCACCAAGCTGCATGCCAATTCCAAAGATAAACGCGCCGAGCAGGACTGAGACACCTGCGGGCGATACCAGACCATTGACAGGATTGCCAAACAGGCTGCCCTGGGCAAGGAATGGAAAAAACAGTAGGACACCCACCGCTAGCATGGCCATCTGCGCACGCAACCCCGCGCCACGGCGGTTCGCGATAAAGACACGCCATGCTTGTGTAAAGCCAAACGATGCAAAGTAGAGTGTCATGCCGAGCAAGGCACCTACTACCCACAGGCCGCCTTGTTTGATACCAATTGTCTGGGTCAGATAGACCGCACCCACCACAGCAGCGAGTGCTGCGAGAGCCATCGGCACGATGTTGATTGGAATCGCTTTAGGCGTGTAAGTGGCTGCGCCTGCGGTCATGGTGGTCATGTCAATGCATTCCTGGAGTTGTCAGATCGGGTGCGAGAGAGTGTAGGGGATTTTATGGCGTGTGCCTGGCTTTTCAGGGATTATTTAAACTGATCCAGGCGAGCAACCCTGAGATCGTCAAGACTGAGCCGAGCGTAGACAGTAATATCGCTCTTGCGCTCGCAGTCGCGTCGCGTTGATAGATCTGGGCCATCATGAATGGGCCTGTTCCCACTGGTAATGCTGCGCTCAGAATAGCGATATAGGCCCATACCCTGGGAAGTTCGAACACATACAGCACAAGCACGGCCATCAGCGCAGGCTGAACCAGCAGTTTGAGCAGTACGATTCGAACCAGTGTTCGATCAATCCCGCGCAATGGATTGAGTGCCAGGAACAGTCCAATTGCCACCAATGCACAGGGTGTCGCCGCCTCGCCTAACAGGTTGATGTAGCGATCAACGGCTGGGAGCATGTTCCATCCGGTCGCGGACCAGCATACGCCTGCGAGAGGGGCAATCAGTAATGGATTGCGCAGCATTGCACCCGTGACGTTGAGAATGGAAGGAATCACATGGCCGTTTTTCAGTTGTTTGAGTTCAATCGCCATGATGGTGACAGCAAACAATACAGAGACAGTCATAAAGGTCGCAATGATGGACGGCGCCAGGCCGACTTTACCGAACACGATCAGGCATAAGGGAATGCCCATGAATCCTGCGTTGCTATAGGTTGAGGTCATCGCGTCGATGATTTGATCTGTAACAGGGCGTGTCGAATGACGTGTGAGCCACGCATAGAGAGAGGCTGTACCAGCCATGCTGAGTGCGTAAGCCAAAAAAAATCCTGGCCTCACCAGTTCGGCAATTGAGGCGTGCGACATCGCATCAAAGAGCTGTGCAGGCAGGGCCAGATAAATAACAAATTTGTTCAGACCTTCCATGCTGGGTGCATGCATGAGCTTGAATCGCACGCATAGCCATCCCGTGAGGATCAGGGCAAAGACAGGGAATGCAGCATGGACGACTGCGTCAAGCATGGTCTGTTCAATCGCAAAGTTAAGAGAGAGGTACGCCAAAAGTCAGGCTGGCAAGTCCTTAGCGTGGCAAGTTTACCCTGTGTAAATACTCGATCCTGTGTCGAGCTTTCGCAAATTTTATGCCGATGCCGAGCCCATTCCGATCCGATGCCGAGTCTATCTCGATCCCATCCCGGGCGATTGTCGAGCGATAATTAACTCTGACGATAATTGATGGGGGTGAGGGATGGGTGTCCAAGTGAGGCTCGGAAGCTGGTCGCAGATGCAAGCGCACGCAACGCCAATTCGGCTGGAGGTTTTTGTTGTAGAACAAAAGGTTCCGGTAGAGCAAGAAGTCGACCCGATGGATGCGCAGTGCGTGCATGCCTGTGCTTTTGATGCGCAGGGTCATGCTGTTGGCACAGGGCGGCTTTTGCCTGATGGCCATGTTGGACGAATGTCTGTGTTGCGTGCTTGTCGGGCAATGGGGGTCGGCAGCGCACTTTTGAATGCCTTGGTCGAAGAAGCCCTGCGGTTAAAGTTTGAGTGCGTGGTGTTGCACGCCCAGACGCATGCGATCGGATTTTACGCAGCCCATGGTTTCGTCAAGGAGGGTGAGGAATTTTATGAAGCTAACATTGCTCATATTCTGATGCGCAAGCCACTCGCCCCGGCCCGATAGTTGCTCTGTCAGGCAGACACGCTTGCGTCAGCCCTGTATTGCAATTAGGCGATTTTTGTATTCGGCCCGGACGGTACTCGCCTTGCGTGTTGGCGTTCTGTGCCTTCCCTGTGTCATCAATCTTACGTATACTAGGTATGTCCTTGACGCCCAGTGATGGGAGTGAGAGACACGAGTCCCAGTTGGATCATTGAACCTACGGCGCGATAGTGTCGTAGTGTTGGCGTGGATGCAAGCGGTTTTAGGCGTAAAAATGTGTCAGAAAGTACGGGAAGCAGAAGACAAAAAACCCGCAAAAGCTAGGCTCTATGCGGGTTTTAAGCTGATACTGTACTTTTTAGTGGTGCCCAGGAGAGGACTCGAACCTCCACACCTTGCGGCACACGGACCTGAACCGTGCGCGTCTACCAATTCCGCCACCTGGGCACATCAACTAAGCTGAGCAGTATAAAACGAGAATTAAATTTTGGCAAATCGCCCACCACACCATTCAAAGAATTCACGCACCTCTGCGTCGAGCCCCGCATTGCCACCAGATTTCGATCCGGACGTGCCGACTCGCGAACAAATCCTCGAGTCCCTCCGTACAGCAGCGGCGCCATTGTCCCCGGACGACCTCGCGACACGCCTTGGGCTGGTCCGAGAGGAAACACGCATAGGCTTCGATCGTCGGCTGGCGGCTATGGAGCGTGATGGTCAGTTGCTGCCTAATCGTAAAGGCGTCTTGCTGCTCGCGAACAAACTGGATTTTGTCGCTGGACGCGTGCAAGGACACCGCGATGGTTTTGGATTTTTGGTGCGTGACGGTGGCGGCCCCGATATTTTTCTGTCACCCCGCGAGATGTCCAAAGTCCTCCATGGCGATCGCGTGCTGGTCAAACCGACTGGTGAATACCGCGGCAAGCCAGAGGGCATGATCGTTGAGGTGATCGAGCGGCGAACCAATCGGCTGGTGGGACGTTTTCTGAACGAACGGGGTGTCGCGATTGTTGTACCCGAAGACCAGCGTATCAAACACGATGTGCTGATCCCTCCCGGAGAAACTGGCGGGGCCCAACACGGTCAGGTCGTCTCCATCGATATCGTCGAGCAGCCTACTCGCCACTCACAGCCGATGGGCCGTGTGGCTGAGATCCTGGGCGAAATTGACGATCCGGGTATGGAAATTGAAATCGCCGTGCGCAAGTTCGATGTGCCGGTTGATTTTCCAGAAGCCGCGTTACGGCTGACAGACAAATTACCCGACGCGGTGCGTCGGGTTGATTTAAAAGATCGCGTGGATTTGCGTGATGTTGCTTTTATCACTATTGATGGCGAAGACGCGCGCGACTTTGATGATGCCGTCTATTGTGAACAGGTCGATCTGGGAACGGGTCGAAAGCGTTTGGCCTGGCGCTTGCTGGTTGCGATTGCCGATGTCAGTCATTATGTTCAGCCTGAGGATGCGCTCGATATCTCTGCACGCGAGCGCGGGACCAGCGTGTATTTTCCGCGCCGTGTTATCCCGATGCTGCCTGAAAAGCTGTCAAACGGTCTGTGCTCGCTCAACCCTCAGGTTGATCGCCTGGTGCTGGTTTGCGATATGGTGATTCCACTGACAGGAGCCAAAGCCGGCACTGTGGCCGCCTATCAGTTTTATAACGCGGTGATCCATTCGCATGCCCGCACAACCTACAACCAGGTGTGGGAATCTTTACAACAGCCCCAGGGACCGATGGCTCGCAGCCTGTCCAGGGTGCTTCCGCAGATCAATGATCTCTACGCCTTGTTCCAGCTGTTGCAGCAATCACGTAAGGAGCGTGGCGCAATCGATTTTGATACGGTCGAGACCAAGATTGTGTGTAATGAACTGGGGCGTATCGAGAAAATTATCGGTGTGGTGCGCAACGATGCGCATCGTCTGATCGAAGAATGCATGTTGTCAGCCAATACTTGCGCCGCGGATTTTATGCTGCGCAGCAAGCATATCGGTCTGTATCGTGTACATGAGGGCCCAACACCCGAAAAACTCAAATCGCTGCGTGAGTTCTTACGCACCCTGGGGCTGAGCCTCAGCGGTGGAGACGATCCAAGTGCGAAGGACTATGGTGAACTGCTCGAAAAAGCGCGCGCACGCCCTGACTATGCTTTGCTCCAAACCATGTGCCTGCGTTCGATGCAGCAGGCAATCTATGGGCCGGACAACGCCGGTCACTTTGGGTTGTCCTATCCGGCTTATACCCATTTCACCTCGCCCATTCGCCGCTATCCGGACCTGTTGACCCATCGTGTGATCAAAGCCTTGCTCAAAGGGACGCGCTACCAGCCAGTGGTCAGTGGATTTGTTTCTGCTCCCGGCATGACGGCGCGCGAGCATGAGCATGATGTGTGGGAAAAAACAGGCTTGTTGCTGTCTGCGACAGAGCGACGAGCCGATGATGCCTCGCGCGATGTAGAAGCCTGGCTAAAATGCTGGTTCGTTAAAGAGCGCGTAGGCGAAACCTTCAGCGGTCGAGTGACTGGCGTGGCGAGCTTTGGCATTTTTGTTACGCTCGATACCCTGCATGTTGAGGGGATGGTGCATGTCTCCGAACTTGGTACGGAATATTTCCAGTTCAACGAGGCATTGCATGAGCTCAGGGGCGAGCGCACAGGAATGCGTTATCGTCTGACTGATGCGGTGCAGGTGCAAGTCGCGCGAGTCGATCTGGAGGCCAGGCGAATTGAATTCCGTCTGGTTGCAGGGACGACGTTCGGTGCACTGCGCAAAGCCGCGACGCGCACCGAAGAGCCAGGTGTGCGCCGCACCAAAAAAGCCGCCGCGCCCAAGCCGGCGGAGTTTAAAGGGACTGTCTCGAAAGAGCGGCGCCTCGAAGCAAAAAAGACGGCCAAGAAGGAAACTGTGCACCCTGCTGTTAAAACGCAGCGTGCAGGCAAAAAAGCAGGGCCGAAAAAATCGGTACGT
This sequence comes from Alcaligenaceae bacterium, assembly GCA_947372575.1. Next base: position 11,895 of record CANBUF010000013.1, read on the forward strand.
AAAGGTCGTTAACAAGGTTAAGAATAGATATGGCAGCTACACAGACACTCGCAGGTTTTCATGCGGTGATCGCAAGATTACGTCAGGCCCCGGACTCAATCAGGGAGATATATGTCGAGGCTCAGCGCCGCGACAAGCGAATGCAGTCTTTGATTGAACAGGCCACAGCAGCCGGACGCTCGGTGCATCCCGTCGGCGCCGATCGCCTGGATGGCCTGGCAGGTGGTTCACGCCATCAGGGCGTCGTGGCAGTTGCTGATGCACGCAGGCTGGCCGATGATCTCGATGAGGTCCTCGACGGGATTGAAGGCCCGGCATTGCTCCTCATACTGGATGGCGTGACGGATCCACATAATTTGGGCGCTTGTTTGCGCACGGCCGATGCTGCTGGCGTGCATGCCGTGATTGCCCCCCGTGATCGCTCAGCAGGCATGAGTACAACTGTCCAGCGCGTAGCCTGTGGTGCTGCTGAGTCAGTCCCTTATCTGATGGTGACCAATCTGGCACGTACCATGCGTGAGCTCAAAGATCGCGATATCTGGCTGGTTGGAACCGATGACAGCGCTAAAGAATCTATTCACCAGACTGATACCCGGCGTTCAATGGCCTGGGTGATGGGGGCCGAAGGTGAAGGCATGCGTCGCCTGACGCGTGAAACCTGTGACGAGCTCGTGCATATTCCCATGCTGGGCAGCGTCGAAAGCCTGAACGTCAGTGTCGCAACGGGTGTTTGCCTGTTTGAGACCGTGCGCCAGAGGCAAGCTCAGCGTTAAGCGGCAAATGACTCAGCGTTAAATTAAAAACAATTTCTGAATGTGACTCATTATGGCCAAGCACGGTTTCACCACAAATATTTTGCACGCGGATCGACGCGCAGGCGTTGAACATGGTGCGGTTCACAAACCGATTCATACTTCCTCGCAATACGCCTATGCTGATTCGCATGAGCTGGCTGCTGTATTTCAGGGAAAGTCTGGTTATACCTATGCCAGACAGGGTACGCCTACCACCGATGCGCTCGAGAAAAAAATTACTCTGATGGAAGGCGGTATTGCCTCGCTGACTTTTTCAACAGGGATGGCGGCGCTCTCAGCACTGTTTACGACCCTGCTGCGTGCGGGCGATCATCTGATTTCCAGTCAGTTTATCTTTGGTAATACCAATAGCCTGTTTGGCACGCTGCAGTTGCTCGGTATTGAAGTGTCGCTCGTCGATCCAACAGATGCGGGTGCAATTGCGGCGGCGATCAAACCCAATACACGCATGGTCTTTACCGAGACGATTGCCAACCCGGGTACTCAGGTCGCAGATCTTGAGGGAATTGGTCAGATTTGTCAGGCGCATAACCTGGTGTATGTCGTGGACAATACCCTAACATCGCCCTGGCTTTTTCAGCCTAGGACGGTAGGGGCGAGCTTTGTGATGAACTCTCTCTCCAAGCACATCGGTGGACATGCCCACGCTCTGGGTGGATCA
>CANBUF010000014.1 GCA_947372575.1 Alcaligenaceae bacterium
GCTCTGGCCGCAAGTTTCGTTGCTCCCTTGCCATTGGCAAACAGCATCGGACAATCCTGATCCTTGACGTGTACTGACCAGATCGATTCAACGGGATTGAGCCAGGAGGACTCATCCAGACGAAATCCCCGCTCTGCAAGTTTTGCCTGCATCGTTGTGATGGTTGACTCGAGGGATACGTCTTTACCTGGGATGAAACTTTCTTTTTGCATAAGTCCTGCTGAACGGTGGATTGTTTTGATAAAAGTTTAGAGCTTGTTACTGATTTTTAATGCCTGCAGTCTTGATCACGTTGCCCCATTTAGCGAGCTCGGATATCAGACAGTCGGAAATGTCTTTGGTTGCACTATCGATCGTCTAGAAATCATTTCGATTCCAAGAATACAATGAGTGCATGCAATATTCACAAAATTGGTTGCACTTTAGTGTTAAATCTTTGTTGAATAGTCCTTTCAAAATCAGGAACCCCGATGAGTGATTCACGTTACTGGCTAATACGATTTGAAAATCAGGTACTGATTCAGGCCGAATCCGCTGAGGGTCATGTGTTCCCACTGGGTAAAGCCGCTGACTTTGGTGATCGTCCAGATGCCTTGCTGGTGGGGCAGTGGCGCGGTCAGCCTTGCTATGCAATTGATGCAGATTTGCTGCCAGAGCACATTCCAGGTGAGTTGATGCCTGTGCGCAGTTTGTTCGGTGCGGTTGGCGAAGAGGCCTTCACAATGGCTGGGCGTGCGACACAGCTGATGGATTGGCAAAAAAATCACAAATTCTGTGGCCGTTGCGGCACCATCAATATTAAAAAAACGACCGAATTCGGTATGGAATGTCCTGCCTGCAGACTGATTTCTTATCCCCGTATTTCACCTGCGGTGATGGTGTTGATCCGGCGTGGGAATGAATTGCTGCTGGCCCGTAGTCCACATTTCAAGCCAGGTGTCTTTAGTGCACTGGCCGGTTTCGTGGAGCCTGGCGAAACCCTCGAACAGTGCGCAATCCGCGAAGTGCGCGAAGAAGTGGGTGTCGAAATCACCAACCTGCGTTATTTTCAAAGTCAGCCCTGGCCTTTTCCCAATTCATTAATGCTGGCCTTTTTTGCCGATTATGTGAGTGGAGAGATTGTCCCTGAGCCTTCTGAAATTGAGGCGGCGGACTGGTTTTCGCTGGATAATCTACCAAAACTCCCAGATCCAGTCAGTATCGCCAGGCGTTTGATTGATGCTGCGTGCGTGATGTAGGTTTTATACCAGTGCCTTGATCATCATTGTGCAGGCAACGCATAAAGAAAAAATCGCAAAGAACTGTTGCAGCCTTGGCCCGGATATCCTTTTGGAGATCCGTTGACCGCTCAGCATACCGGCCAAGGCACCGGAGGCAAAGGGAATGGCTATTGGCCAGAGCATCTTGCCAGTCAACGAGGCGATTGCAACATTGCCAAAGGAAACAATGGTCAGAACCCCTAATGATGTGGCGACGATTGACTGAACCGGCAAGTCGGTGAATCGTTTGAGCGAAGGAACGATAATGAAGCCGCCACCGACGCCCAGCAGACCCGAAAAAAATCCTGCCAGCGCACCTGCAAACGCCAGTGACCTCGCACACGGTACAGTCCACATGAGTTTGCCGATGGATTGGTTGAGCTGACAGGGTGGCGGGCGTAATGTTTTTTTACGCGTACCCTGCATCTCCCTATACGCGGCAATGAGTAATCGCGTCGAGACAATCATCAGAATGCTGGCAAAACCAATCGAAAAAGGTTGGTTGGGAATTCTCTGCGCAAGCCAGATGCCGAGTGGCGAGAGAATCAAGCCGAACAAGGCAATAAATGAAGCAGCGCGATAGCGCAATATGCCTGCTCGCAGCCCCAGCAATCCACCGATTGCAGAGGCAAGGCACACCGCAAGCAAGCCAATAGGGCCAGCCTGAGGGACCGTAAGATGCAGACCAAATCCGAGTAAGGGAACCGATAATATGGCGCCTCCGGCACCTGTCAGGGATAACAGAAATCCAACCACTCCTCCGAGGCCAATGCTAATCAGTTGTGATGTGTCCAAGTTTTGATCCTGGTTGTTATGCTATTTAGTTATATGCATATATCATTAGGTAATATACAATATGCTTTCAAGCTATAGGGGATTTTTTTATGTCCGTACAGATCCAATCGTTTTTTGACGCGTCGACGTGGACTTTTACCTACGTTGTCTACGAGGCGGATGATCGTCCGTGCATCATCATTGACTCGGTTCTGGACTTCGATCCCAAATCAGGTCGAACGCACACAAGTTCTGCTGATACAGTCGCTGCGTTTATCTCTCTTCACAAGCTCAAGACGCAATGGATACTGGAGACACACGCGCATGCTGACCACCTGTCTGGCGCACAGTACCTGAAACAGAAACTAGGTGGTCGGGTTGCAATTGGTGAGCATATCAAAACAGTGCAGAGTGTATTCAAAGAGGTTTTCAATCTCGAAAGCTCCTTCAACATACAAGGTGAACAGTTCGATTATCTGCTCAAGGACAACGAAACTGTTGCGTTTGGCGCGCTTTCCTTTCATTGTCTCTATGTTCCCGGTCATACGCCTGCCTGTGTCGCATACCAGGTTGCAGATGCGATCTTTGTAGGTGATACGCTGTTTATGCCTGATGTTGGCTCAGCACGGTGTGATTTTCCGGGTGGGGACGCCCGTGCCTTATACCGCTCAGCACACAAAATTCTCAGTTATCCGCCTCAAACCCGTTTGTTCATGTGCCACGACTATCCTCCGGCTGGGCGTGAGGTCAGAGCGGAAACTTCCATTGCCGAAGAGAAACAATTCAATATTCATTTGAAGGATGGTATCGCCGAGTCAGATTTTGTTGAAATGCGGACTAAAAGGGATGCAACACTGGAAATGCCAGTGCTGATTCTGCCCGCAGTACAAGTCAATATCCGTGCCGGCGCGATGCCACCTAAAGCAAGTAATGGCATCTCTTACCTGAAAATCCCGCTCAACGCGCTGTAGGCACGGATCGCGCAGCGTGCCGAGACAAGTCCCGTGCGAGGATTTAATAGCATTTTTATTGACCGATCTCGACGCTTAGGTGATCAGACGATGTATATTGACCTGAGCTTCAACCGATAGTTTCAATATAGAGTGATTCAAATGTCTGTCAATAAATTTATGCGTGCTGTTGCACTGACCGTGCTGTGTGGTGCCTCTGTTGTGACGAGTGCCTATGCAGCGGATGCCCCGTTGACGGGTCAAGCTAAAGAGATCGCAGATCGATTCAAAGCTGCGGATAAAAACCATGATGGCAAACTGACCCTCGAAGAGGCTAAAGCTGGTATGCCCCGGATTGCTGCAGCCTTCAGCAAGATTGATGTCGATAACAGGGGCTACCTGACGCTTGACCAAATTCAGGAAGTTGCTGCCAACGCAGAGAAATAACGCTTGAATTGCCGTGCGTTGACTTAAATGCCAACGCACGGCACTGCACCGCGTCGTGCTGAATACCTGCGCAGTACAGCGCTTTATTTGCCAGTAAAGTGAGCGGCGCGTTTTTCTTTCCAGGCAAGCGCGCCTTCTTTAATATCTGCCGAGCGTTCCGAGATACTCACGGCAGCACGAATTTCTTCTTCGCGCACGCTGCCGCGCGCAATCAGATTCAGATGTTTCTTGATGCCCAGCAACGCAAGGGGCGCCATGCTTGCGATCTGTTCACTCAATTCGTCTACACGAACGCGTAATTGTTCAGGTTCAACGATTTCGTTCAGGAACCCAATTGCAAGCATTTCCTTGGATTCGATTTTTTCACTAGTGAGGAATAATCGCTTGGCCTGATTCAGGCCCAGTCGGGTGATGTAGCGCACCATGCCGCCAGGATAAAAATGCAGACCGAGTCTGGCCGCTGGCATGAACATGTTTGCACTAGGTACGCCGAGCCTGAAATCACAAGCCAGACTCAAGTCAGTCCCACCTCCGTACACGCCGCCGTTAATTGCTGCGATGGTCACGGGTCGTGCACCTTCGATCAGGTCGACGGTATCGCCAAAATAGGTCGATGACGGTGCAGACTCTGCTGCCAGTGACGAAATATCGTAGCCGCTGCAAAAGTACTTACCATCCGCGATAAACCTCAGTACCAGGACGTCTTCGTTGCGATTGACGACCTCGAGATGTGCCTTGATCTGATCGAGATCAACCGGGCTCAATCGGTTGGCATAAGCCGTATTACGAAACCTGATTGTGGCGATACGTCCCTGGATGATCAGTTCTGGAGTGGTAGGTACATCGCTGTGAGCTAAATTAGTGGTCATCGCAGGCCGGTCGAGTAGGGGAATGCTCAAGTATATTGGAATCAGCAGCGTTGCTATTGCGCCGACTGCTCGCTAAGATGGCTTTGATCCATCGTGCTGACTTAGACGATGAGACACAAAAAATTTGAGACACAGAAAATTATAAAAAGACCGGAGACTGCTTGTGAAATACTGGATTGTGCTTTGTTTGCGCGCCTGTCTGGCGTGTGTCTCGGTGTGTTCGCACGCCGCTTATCCAGATCGTGCGATCCACATGGTGGTGCCCAATGCGCCGGGTGGTGGCACGGATGCCTTTGGCAGGATCATTGCGCAAAAGCTTGGTGAGGCCTGGAATCAGACAGTCATTGTTGAAAACAAGCCAGGTGCGCAGGGAGGAATTGGCACGGCATATGGTGCAAAAGCACCTGCTGATGGATATACCCTGACAGTGGCGCTTGTCAGCAGCATGGCCGTGAATCCTTTCGTTTATCGGGATATTGGCTACGATCCTTTAAAAGACTTTGTGCCTGTTGCCGTGGGGGTCACCCAGCCTTACCTGATTGTGACCTCACCGGATGCTCCCTACAACACGCTCGCTGAGTTTGCCGCGTTTGCAAGGGCTAAGCAGCCTGCCGCGACCTACGCCTCGACTTCTTCGCAAACGGAGCTGATCGGGGTGCTGTTTCAGCTGCTGATCGACACAAAGTTACTTTATATCCCGTATAAAAATGCCAGTACCGCAGTGGTTGAGCTTTCACGTGGGGATGTGGACATGATGGTGGCGAGCCTGCCTTCGGCGATTCCGCTGATCCATGCGGGCAAACTCAAACCACTGGCGGTGACGGGTCACAAACGCGTGGACGCGTTGCCTGGGGTGTTGAGTGCAACCGAATCCGGATATCCCGAGTTTGACCCCGGTGGCTGGTATGGCATCGTGGCGCCCACGGGCACCCCGCCCGAGATCGTCACGCAGTTGAATGACCAGATCAATCTTATTCTCGAGATGCCAGACGTCCGGCAATCGCTCGTGGCCGCCGGTTTTGAAGTCACACACGGCACACCAGACGATTTCGCAAAAATGATTCGCAGCGACTATGAGCGCTGGGGTAGCGTGGTCAAACAACAAGGAAAATCCAAATGAGCAAGCCACGTAAGGGTCCTCTGGCAAGATTCAAAGTTCTGGATCTCACTCGCCTGCGCTCAGGCCCGACGGCGGTGCGTCAGTTAGGGGATTGGGGTGCTGATGTCATCAAGATCGAAACGCCCGAAGCACTTGGCGTCAGTGATGGCTTTGGCGACAGCAGGCTAGGTCCGGATTTTCAGAATCTGCACCGTAATAAGCGCAGCATGACTCTGAACCTTAAAGATCCAGCCGGTGTCGGGATCTTCAAGAAAATGGTCGAAACCGCTGATGTCGTGATTGAAAACTTCAGGCCTGATGTGAAATTCCGTCTGGGTATTGATTACGAGACACTGCGTGCAATCAATCCACGTCTTGTTTACGCGAGTGTGTCAGGGTTTGGTCAAGATGGCCCCTATGCCAATCGGCCAGGATACGACCAGATAGTGCAGGGGATGGGCGGCTTGATGGCGATCACCGGTCTACCCGGGCAGGGTCCCGTGCGTGCGGGCATCGCCTTGGCCGATTCTTCGACTGGTTTGTATTGTGCGCTCGGTATTTTGACTGCGTTGCTAGAGAGAGAGGAGTCTGGCGTCGGCCAATGGGTGCAGACGTCGTTGCTCGAGTCGATGATCGGGATGCTGGATTTTCAGGCGGCACGATGGCTCATTGGCCATGAAGTGCCGCAACAGGCAGGCAACGATCATCCGACTTCGATTCCGACGGGTGTATTTCCAACCTCTGACGGTCACATTAATATTGCAGGTGCGGGTGCGCAACTGATGTGGGAGCGGCTATGCAACGCTGCTCATGCTGAGCATTTGCTTGACCGCGCCGAATACAAAACCGGCAAACTCAGGTCAGCGCATCGCGTTGAGCTGAACCGCGAGCTCTCTGAGATTACCCGTCAGCATTCCACTCAGGAGTGGATCGAACGATTTGAGGCGGCGAGCGTGGCGTGTGGGCCGATCTACAGCATGGATCAGGTCTTTGCAGACCCCCAGACACAGCACCTCGGGATCGCGACAGGCGTGCACCATCCTGAACTGGGTGACATCCAGGTCGTCGGGCAGCCCGTGGGCTTGTCACGCACACCGAGCGAAATTCGCTCGGCCACCCCTGCGCGAGGTGAGCAGACGGATACGGTCATGCAAGAATTTGGTTATTCCCCGGAGCAAATCATGGATTTGCGCGCGCGGCTGGTGATTTGAGTGCAGCCATGCCAAGTAGAATGTTGCTATGACTGAAAACAACACACTAGAGGCTTTTGAAGCCGAGACCCCTGATTCGGTTCAGGAACCCAGACTCTGGATCAACAAAGGCTGGACCGCCCGGGTCGTCAAGAATTCAGACGACGACGGCTGGGCTGTCGAAATGATCAAGGATGGCGAACCCGAACCGGCGCTCATCGGCCCCTGGACCATGGGGCGAGATAAAAAAAATCCCAAGCCGCTCGATACCAATGCCTTTAACACGCTTGTCAAAACAGCCTCGGAAGTCGTGCGACGTCACGAGCAGCATATGCATGCCCTGCATCATAAAAAACTCATGATTACGGTCGGCCTTGAACAGATTCAAATTGCGCTGGATTTTGTAGCGGATGAGGATGATCCCCACGCGTTACTGAGTGCGCATGATCTGGACGGTGAACAGCTCGCGCAGGTCCGTGTCGGACCAGGATTTAAACTGAACACGACCAGCGCATATGCCTGGGCAGAAAACGAATACCAAAAACCCAGCCGAGCTTAGATTGCCACATTCGAGAGACAAGGAAAATAAATGAAAGCAGCATGGTACGAAAAAAATGGTGAAGCACGTGAGGTCATGATCGTGGGCGAAATTCCAACGCCACAGCCAGGACCCGGTGAAGTTCGCGTCAAAATCGCCGTATCCGGTGTCAATCCCTCCGATGTGAAGTCCAGGCGCACACGTCCACTTAGCGACAAACAAATTATTCCGCACAGCGATGCTGGCGGTGTGATTGAGTCGGTCGGCGCGGGCGTGCCTGAGAGCCGGATTGGTGAGCGGGTATGGATCTGGAATGGTCAGTGGCAGCGTCCGATGGGAACGGCTGCGCAATATATTGCCTTGCCTGCCGCGCAGGCTGTGGCCTTGCCTGCAAATGTGGATTTTGCTGCCGCAGCCTGTATGGGGATTCCCGGTCTGACGGCCTTTGAGGCTGTGCGCAGGCTGGGTGATATTGAGGGCAAAACGATTCTTGTGATTGGTGCCGCATCGGCAGTCGGCCATTATGCTGCGCAGATGGCGGCACTCAAGGGGGCCCGCGTGATTGCAACGGTAGGGTCTGAGTCAAAAGCTGCACATGCACGCGCTGCGGGTGCCACACAGACGATTAACTACAAAACCGAAAACGTGGCCCAGCGCGTCAAGGAGTTAAATGGTGGCATCGGGGCAGACGCTATTGTTGATATGGATTTTTCCACCACTGCAAATCTGGTCCGCGAAGGCGCACTGGCACCGCATGGTACGGTCGTTTGCTATGGTTCAAATTCGGCCGAAGACCCCACAGTGCCGTTTCGTGTGTTGCTCACCACATCGCTGAGCCTGCAGTTTTTCCTGATCTACGATCTCACTGCTGCCGAGCGCGTCGTTGCACTTAACGCGCTCAACGATTTACTGTCTTCTGGCAAGCTCATTCATACGATCGGCGCACGCTTTACGCTTGATGACATCGTTGCCGCGCACGAGGCGGTTGAACGTGGGAGCTTGATCGGTAATGTTGTCATTGATATGTAATTTCGCCTCGATTCACTGCCGGTGATTATTAGGGTTGCAAAACATGCTTGTGGCGTGTTTTGCAACCTATACCCTGAGAATTATTCGCGCGTTGAAATGCCCGCTTTCTGGATCACCTCGCCCCAGCGGGCATAATCGTTTTGCATAAAGGTCCCAAATTCAGAAGGGCTGCCAGGCATGACGATTGCTCCGCCATATTCGAGTTTTTTCTGAAGTGTGGGATCGGCCAGTGTTTTATTCAACGCTGTATTGACATAGTTCACAATGGATTCGGATGTACCGGCTGGAGCCATCAATCCGTACCAGACCGATGCCACCATGGTTGGATAGCCGAGCTCAGTGAAGGTTGGCAAGTCGGGTAGGGTACTGTTGCGTTTAATGCTGACGGCTGCAATGGGCCGAAGTTTGCCGCTTTTAATATGTGGGATGAGCGCCGGAATACCATCGAACATCATGTCAACCTGACCGCTGGCGACGTCCACGACGGCGGGAGCTGATCCTTTATAGGGCACATGCACCAAGTTGAGTTGCGTGGCGATCTTGAATAGCTCACCTGATAAGTGAGGCGCGCTGCCTGTGCCCGCAGAGGCAAAGCTCAGTTGCCTGGTTTTCGCAAGTGCAATCAGGTCACTGACTGAATATACGGGTAGCTGCGCGTTCACGGCCAGGATGATTGGAAACTCTGCAATGGCACCAACCGGAATCAGATCCTTGAAGGGGGCGTAGGTCAGGTTGTCGTAAAAGTAGGGGCCGATGCCATGGGTCGAAATGCCGGCTTGTAAAAGGGTGTAGCCATCAGCGGGCGCACGTGCGACGAACGCACTCGCAATGGTGCCGTTTGCACCTGCTTTGTTTTCTACCAAAACCGGTGTGGCAAGCTCTTTAGCAAAACCTTCAGACATTGCGCGCGCCACGAAATCCGACGCACCCCCGGGTGGGACAGTAATGATTAGTCGAATCGGCTTGTCGGGATAGTGCGCAGTATCAGTTGAGGCGAGAGTTTGCGCATGGGTAGTCACAGCGATAAGTGAGAACAAGGCTGTGAAGAGAGATTTCAATGTCATGCTGGCTGGCCCTTTACTTTGATTGTCCTGCAATTAAATTTCAAGGCAACGACCTGACAGCATGCGTATATTGTCAGGGTGCCTTAAAGCATAAGCAATAACTATGCCCGTTATAGTTCACTCCATGCCAGGTACGGTGCCTGGCGGCAGACTTTCGATATGGCTGCAGATCGCCCCTGGTGTTGACAGCCACACTTGATCCCGATGCGAAACGATATGTTCGATTACGCGTCGAAACTGTCTCAGGCGATAAGGTTGTCCCAATATGAAGCTGTGCAGCACGACGCTCATCACAAGAGGCCTGCGCGCGGATTCTTCGAGCAATTCGTCGAACTGGTCAATCAGACTGTCGCAGTAAAGCTGCGAGGGAGTCCTGCGTGAAACACACTCGAACGAATCATTCAGATCGTGCGAATAGGGGATGGAGAGAATGGGGCCATTTTTAGTTTTGAACCAGACTGGCTGATCATCAAGGGGCCAATCCATCATGTATCGATAGCCTGCTTCCTTAAGTAAATCCAGGGAGTCATGGGTTTGTGAAATGTACGGAGCTAGCCAGCCAGCCGGGGGGCGGCCTTCGTGCTGCAGGATCGTCTGGGTTGCTTGGTGGATGCAGTCACGCTCTTGATCATACGTCATGTCGGCCTGACGCTCTGCATTGGTACGGCCGTGCGCCACGATTTCGTCGCCACGCTGGCTAAAGGCTGCGATCAATTCCGGACAATAGTCATACAACTCGGTGTTAATCAATAACGCATACGGAAAGTCATACGCCTTGGCAAGCTCCAGCAAACGCCATGCTCCGACGCGGTTGCCATAGTCACGCCAGGCAAAACTCCTCGTATTCGGCTGTGGAGCTGGATTGGCGTAGTCATTGCCCATTCCCTCACCAAAGGCAAAGTGTTCGACATTCAGGCTGAAATGCACGGCGAGCCGCTTGCCTTGTGGCCAGCTGTAATCGGGACGCTGAGTGATGGGTGAGTAGTCGTAACGGTGATGGGTCTTTAACATTTTTGGCAGGCGCTCCGGTAAGGTGGACGTGTACTATTGTCGATGCCGCATTTTTGAGAATAAACGTGAATATAAAGCTAGCTGAAAATTTCCGTGCAGTTTTTTACGCACCTTTCTATGCCACCCATGCGCTGGGTCTGTTTGCCAAAGAAGGCGTGTCCATCACGCTGCTTGATTCCCCTTCTCCAGGAGCAGGCATTGCGGAACTGGCTGCGGGCAATATCGATGTCATGTGGGGAGGGCCGCTTCGGGTCATCAAAGAGCGGGATCAGCTTGCGCGCACGGGTACTTCACTCGTTGCGTTTTGCGAAGTGGCTGCCAAGGATCCCTTTTTTCTGGTCGGTCGGGCAGATCCAGCGACCTTCAAACTCACTGATTTACAGCATCAGAAACTCGCGATTGTCAACGAAGTCCCAACCCCGTGGTTATGCCTGCAGGAAGATTTGCGTGACGCCGGCGTTGATCCCGCCACGATTGTAAAAATCGATGATAGGCTTATGCAGGAAAACGTACGGGGCTTATTAAAAGGCGATATTGATGTCGCACAGTTGTTTGAGCCGTATGTTTCGCAAGCTGTGGCTCAGGGCGCAGGCCATGTATTGCATGCGGCGAGTGGGCGGGGCTATACCGCCTATACAACCTTCATCTCAACTGTCGATGGCATGAAGCGTAATCAGGACGCGTTTGACGCCATGATCCGGGCAATAGAGCAATTTGGGCCATGGCTGGCGGCGCATGGTCCTGCAGAACTCGCACGGGTTGTTGCGCCTTTTTATCCCGGCTTGGCACAGGATATTCTGGTCAGCGCCATGACGCGCTATCAGCAAGCAGGACTATGGACATGCCGGCGTGTGATCTCCCGGGCGGGATTTGAGCGCCTGGGTCTTAGCATGTTTCATTCAGGTTTCGTCTCGGCAATGCCTGACTATGAGGACTGTATCTCCGATTGTGCGTATGAGAACTAACGCCTGAATATCCAGAGGTCTTGACCTTTGTGTCCCAATGTATACAATGGGACACAATTGACTCATTTCTGATGGCATATGGCGACTCAACATTCTGAAGCTGTTGTGCGTAGTGAAAGGTTGCTCCGTGACTTGCCTGCTTCAAACCAGGCGCTAGAGCCCAGCGCTGCGCAAACGCTTGCGGATTTTTGCGCCAATTTGAAACGTTCTGACATCCCGGATGATGTCGTCAATCAAGCCAGATCCTGCATCATTGACACGACCGGCGTGGCCGCATTTGGTGCGCAGTTTGCCTGGAGCCAAGCCGTTGCACGATATGCCCGTGCTTATGGACAGTCAGGGGCGTGTCAGTTGCTAGGGATGCCTGGTGTTCGTTTGCAGGCCCCTTACGCAGCACTAGCCAATGGGGCTTTTGCGCACGCCTTTGAGCAGGATAGTCTGCGCAAACCCGGTGCCGGTGTGCATCCAGGTGCTGCGCTCTTTGCCCCCGCTCTGGCGCTGGCGCAGGAACGTGGTGTTTCAGGCGAGCGCGTACTGCTTGCTGTGATTGCAGGTTGTGAGGTGATGTTTCGCATTGGGTCAGCCTCCTTACACTCCAGCGAACAACTTGGTTTTCATGCGCCAGGATTAACCGGTCCCTATGGTGCGGCGATCGCTGCCGGTATTGTGATGGGACTGAATTCTGCTCAGCTCACGCACGCACTTGGGATCGCGGGTTCTCTGTCTAGTGGATTGCTGGCTTTCTCTCAATCCCTGGAGGGAGCAGAGGTCAAGCGCCTGCATCTTGGTCGTGCTTGCGAGTCAGGTGTGCTGGCGGCCAGGCTCGCAGAGGAGGGCTTTGCGGGGCCCGAACGCGTCCTCGAAGGGCGCTTTGGCTTTCTGGATGCCTACTGCGCCGAACGCGATGCCTCAAAGCTGACTGCTGGGTTAGGAACTGAATGGGAAACCAGGAGAATTTGTCTCAAGGCATACCCTTGTCATGTCACGGCCCATACGCCTATAGAGTCCTTGCGTCTGCTCATGCAAACACATGACTTCAGAGCCTCTGAGGTTGCAGGGATCACTATTCATGTTTCAAAGAAAGTGTTGAGTCATCACGATATCCGCCATCCCGCCGATATCAAGCAGGCTCAATACAGTGTTCCATTTTGTGTGGCACTTTCTTTGCATCGTGATCCCGCGGATCCCGCGGTCTTTGAACCAAATGTGATCCATGATTCTGCAATTACCCAGACCTGTGCCGATATCAAGTTACTCCCATTCGCAGACCAGGTGCATCGCAGTGCGTGGGCTTCGCGGCTGACCATTAAGCTTAAAAATGGCAAGCAATTGAGCCGGGATGCCGATCAGTTCGCGGGGTGTCCAGAGCAGCCGTTGAGCATGACGGCGCTCGAGGCACGCTTTATGAAGCTAACTGCACGGTGTGAAGTGCAGTCCCGAAAAATATGGTTCGACAGATTAAATGAGATTGAGCAAATCGATAATTTTGCTCACATGCCTGACTTAGCCTGATTCCATGATCGACCAGGGAATACGAAAAATGTCTACGAACGTCACGCGTCGAACTTTTCTTGGTACGGCAGGAGCCGCTGCTGCCTCAAGCGCGATCCCCAGCCTGCTCTGTGGGACTGGTCGCGCGTTGGCCGCAACGGATCCCGCTGCGAGTTTTCCGTCGCGGCCGATTCGATTGTTATGTCCCTTTGCACCGTCAGGTGGTGTGGATATTACGGCGCGTGCGATTGGTCAGCAGTTAACCATGCTCTGGGGGCAGCCTGTCGTCGTGGAGAATAAACCCGGTGCGAATGGCACGATTGCCGTGGAGATGGCGGTGAAATCAAATCCGGATGGGCAGACGCTCACCATGATTTCATCCAGCCATTCTGTCAATGTCACCTTGCAAAACAAGCAGCCCTATGATTTGTTGCGCGACTTGGCTCCTGTGACCCAGGCGACGGTGCAACCCTATGTCCTGGTCGTGCATCCGGCGTTGCAGATCAATTCGGTCCAAGAGCT
>CANBUF010000015.1 GCA_947372575.1 Alcaligenaceae bacterium
GCGCATCCACAGCACCCTTACACCCAAGGCCTGATGCGCTGTATTCCCGTGCCGGGCCGGACTATTCCCGGCGGCAAGCTGGGCACCATCCCTGGCGTGGTGCCTTCCCTGATCGGTGAGATTATTGGCTGTGCGTTTCGCGACCGTTGCGCACAGGCGCAAGCAATCTGCGAACACACCATACCGGTACACCGTGCACCTGGCGGCCAACAATGGCGGTGTGTACAGAACGCTGGAGTCCCCGCATGACCGCGCTGATTCAAACCCAAGGTATTCATCGAACCTTTTCGGTCAGCACTGGGATGTTCAAACCCCGGCAAACGCTGCACGCAGTCAACGGGGTCGATCTGACCATCAATCGTGGCGATGTCATGGGCATTGTGGGTGAGTCCGGCTGTGGCAAATCCACACTCGCCAAAATGCTCCTGGGATTAACGCCTCCGAGCCAGGGCAGCATTCTGATTGAAGGTCAGGACATCGCATCGATGGATCGCCGTGAACTCGCGCGTCGGGTTCAACCGGTATTCCAGGATCCCTATTCGTCCCTGAATCCACGTCGCGATATTGCGTCGATCGTCGCCTTTCCACTGGATATCGTAGGTCAGGGCACCAAACAGTCGCGTCGAAGCAAGGCGATTGAGATGCTTGAGCGTGTGGGCCTGCCCGCACGCTATGCTGACAGCACTCCCGGCCAGCTCTCAGGGGGTCAGCGACAGCGCGTAGCGATTGCGCGCGCACTCGTCATTCAACCAGAAATTGTGATTTGTGATGAACCAACGTCAGCGCTGGATGTCTCCGTGCAGGCACAAATTCTGAACCTGCTGATGGATCTGCGCCAGGAATTCAATCTGACCTATGTCTTCATTAGCCACAACCTGGCTGTCGTCGAACATATCGCAACGCAGGTCGCAGTGATGTACCTGGGCAGAATCGCTGAAATGTCCCAAACAGCAGAATTATTCCGCCACCCGCGCCACCCCTATACGCAGGCCTTATTGGCCTCGGTACTGACGCCTGATACGACGCTTGGGATTCCTGATATGGGTCTGGGGCTATCTTTCCCTGACCCGCTCCATCCTCCATCAGGTTGTACCTTTCATCCTCGTTGCAAACAAAAGATTGCGGGCTGTTCGAACGACCGCCCTAACCTTGTACGCGATACAAAGGGCGAAGTTGCCTGCCATCTTTATCGGGATGCCTCGTAAAATTCGATCAGGCTCTCAGTAGCCGTCCTGCCTATCAACCAGATTCAAGAGCGGCTCTCCGTGATTGAGGCGACGTATGTTTTCGCGAAGCTGAGCGAGGATGCTGTCAAAACTGGCTTCGGCAGCAATGTGTGGTGTCACAATCACATTGGGGTTTGACCAAAAGGGACTATCTGAGGGCAGTGGCTCTTTTTCAAAGACATCAATAATTGCACCGCGCAGGTGCTGGTTTTCTAGCATGGCAAGCACATCGGCGGAGATCAGATGTCCGCCACGGCCGCAATGAATTAATGCGGCTCCAGAAGGCAGTGCCGCTAGCGTCGTGCGATTGAGAATCCCACGGGTTTGATCCGTAAGTGGCAACAGACATACCAGAATGTCAGTCCCATCGAGGAAGGCATTGAATTGCGCCTCGCCATGAAAACTCTGCATACCTAATATTGTTTTTTCTTGGCGAGACCAACCGCTTACGCTGAACCCCATGCGCAGCAACTCCCCAGCGACATGAGAACCTAGCTGCCCAACGCCCATGATGCCAACCCGACAGGATGCAGCCACAGTCGGAGCAATTTTCTCCCAATATTTACGACGCTGATTGGCCAACACCCGATCAAGATTGCGATAGTAATAGAGCACACCCCACAGGATGAACTCGGTCATGCCAATCGTCAGGTCTGGCGCAACGATTCTGCACAGTGGCAGCGCTGGCAACTCTGGATCGCTGAGAATATTGTCGATGCCTGCAGCAATTCCATGGATCAGACGTAGTTGGGGAAATTTAGCCAAGGCACCGTCTGGCGGAGCCCAGCATACCGCCACCTCCGCTTCTACAGCCCCCGGGTCATCTGCCAGGAAGACTTCGATCTCACCTGCATGTTGTTGGGCAAGCAGAGCCAACTTGGGGATATCACTGCTCATTCCGAGAAAAACGACTTTGGTCATAATTTAGCCATCAAGCGACAACAGTGTATTCAAAAGCCCAGAAATAAGACCAGGCGGTGTATGCAGAATCTTTGCCTATACCCTGCACGACCTCGATCAGTTGATTTTCAGTGGGGAAATTTTTAAGTACACGGTGTGTTGAGCCATCTTCCAGAGGGCGGGTCTGATACGTATTACCCTGAGCATCAGACTCGGACAGCGGCGTGCTGCTGCCCTTGACGAACAAATTATCCAGAAACACAACCTTTGCGCCTGGTTTGAGCACGCGATGCAATCCACGCAGGAATTCACGCTGGCGATCAACGGGAATATGTGAATACCAAAAACCGGCAAAGGCAGCATCGTAGAGTTGAGAAGGCTGCGGGATCTCATAAGCGTCACCAATCAGCCATTGCACCGGCGCCACAGCGACAGCCAAACCAGCCAGTCGGCTGCGTGCGACGTCGAAGGTTTCGGACGAGGCATCCAGTGCGACCAGACTCTGTGCAACAGGCGCGATGTATTGCGTCCAATACCCTGTCCCTGCGGCAATCTCCAGCACATTGGCGTGTTCAAACTTAGGCGCGAGCCATTGCTCAATTACACGCAGATCGGCCTGGCGTTCTGGCTTAAGATAAATCTTGTCGTACTCTTTTGCGCGTGCGGCGTAGTAGGCTTTCATGTTGGGTGAGCGTCAAACACGCAGAAATTAATGTTGCAGGATCTTGGACAAAAAGTGAATGGCTCGATCGCTCTTGGGTTGGTTAAAGAATTCTTCTTTGGTTGCGTCTTCGACGATTTCGCCCTGATCCATAAAGATCACGCGATGTGCGACCTTTCGCGCAAAACCCATCTCATGAGTCACAACCATCATGGTCATGCCTTCTTTGGCAAGCGTGACCATCACGTCAAGCACTTCGCCAACCATTTCGGGATCGAGCGCAGAGGTCGGCTCATCAAACAGCATCACAACAGGATCCATACTAAGCGCGCGAGCAATCGCGACTCGCTGTTGCTGACCACCAGACAACTGACCAGGGTGTTTGTCTTTGTGTGCAGTGAGCCCCACGCGATCGAGCATCTTGAGGCCACGCGCAAGCGCCTCATCGGGGCTCCGTCCTAATACTTTAACCTGGGCAAGTGTCAGATTCTCTGTCACGTTCAAATGCGGGAATAATTCAAAATGCTGAAATACCATGCCAACCTGACTACGTAATTTTGGCAGGTTGGTCTTGGGGTCGTGCAAAGCGACACCATTAATTGTAAGCTGACCTTCCTGGAAGGGCTCAAGCGCATTGACTGTTTTGATCAAGGTCGACTTGCCTGAACCGGAAGGACCACAGACCACCACGACCTCGCCACGATTCACATGTGTCGAGCAGTTTTTAAGCACATTAAAACTGCCATACCATTTTGAAACATTCGCGATTTCAATCATTTTTTCGGCCATGAGTATTTCCAGAAAACGGTGTCAATTAATAAGTAAGAATATTCAAGGGTGGGAAGGCCCACTCCATGCCAGACTAAGTAGCGGCAACCCAAGCCCAACTAGGCTATCGCAATACGTTTTTGTAATTGCTTAACCAGCAGTGAGGCGGCCAGAGAAATCACAAAATACACCACGGCAGCAAACAGGTACATCTCGACCAACCGCCCATCGCGCTGGGCGATTTTGCTCGCCGCACCGAGAAAGTCTGTCAACGACAAGACATACACCAACGACGTATCCTGAAACAGCACGATCGCCTGAGTCAGTAAAAGCGGGGTCATCGAGCGAAAGGCCTGAGGCAACACCACATAGCCCATCACCTGGTGATAGCGCATGCCCAGCGCCTGCGCTGCACCGACCTGCCCTCTTGGCACAGCCTGAATGCCTGCACGCATGATCTCAGAAAAATAGGCGGCCTCGAACAAAGAGAAGGTCACCAGCGCGGACATGAACGCCCCCACCGCCATCGGTCGCTCTGAACCCGTGATCCATTGTCCGATATAGGGCAGTAAATAATAAAACCAGAAAATCACAAGCACTAACGGCAGGGAACGAATCAGGTTGACCTAGCCGGCAGCAAACTTTTGCAACAGTGTGAAACTGGACAGCCGCATCATCGCAATAAGTGTGCCAAGAATAATCCCAGAGACTGCGGACAGCGCAGTCAGCAACAGCGTAAAGCTCATCCCCTCTTTAAAAAGGTAGGGCCAGGTCCGTGTAATGACATCAAAATCGAAGTTGCTAAACATGTAGGTTTTCCAAATGTCGCCTTAGTGGATAGCGGGACTGACGGGACTGCCCAGATAGCCCGGCACGGCAACTGCTTTTTCGAGCCTGCGCATGGCGTAGGTCACAACCATATTGGTGAGCAGATACAGGATCGTTGCAACGGTAAACGCCTCAAACACCTGAAAGGAAAACTCCTGCATGGAGCGCGCGCGCGCGGTGAGCTCCATCAGACCGATGGTGAGCGCAACCGAGGTATTTTTAATCGTATTGAGTAATTCAGAGGTGAGTGGCGGCAAAATCACGCGAAACACCATCGGCAATAATATGTAGCGATACGTCTGGTAAGTAGTCATTCCCAGCGCAGTACTCGCCATTTGCTGGCCTTTGGGCAAGGACAGCACACCCGTCTTGACTTGCTCGGCCACACGAGCTGACATAAACAGGCCCAATCCAACCACCGCAGTATAAAAGGCCGCATTCGGAAGCTGTTTAAGCCAGTTTCCAACATCCTTGGGGACCAGTTCAGGCACTACGAAATACCAGAGAAACAACTGCACGAGCAAAGGAATATTGCGAAAGAGCTCAACGTAGGCATCGCCAATCAAACGACCAAACCGATTGGGCAAGGTACGCAAGACCCCAACACATACGCCGAGCACCATTGCGACAATCCAGGCAAAGAATGCCGTCGTCAGCGTCCAGACAAGACCTGAAAGCAACATATCAAGATAAGTGCCCTTACCCTCAGGCGACACCTCAAACAAAATGCCCCAGTTCCAGTGATAGTTCACGCAGTGTTTCCTTTGGTTTTAAAACTGAAAGAGCGCTGCCTGACCAGAATTTATGTCAGCGCAGCGCTCGAGCTATTCAAATCAATAGCTGGCAGGATCTGGGTTATCAGTAGGATTGGCCAGCGCTTTTTTGAGCTCTGCTGTCATTGCCTGATTCATGACTAAGCCCTTGGGTGGAATAGGCTTTTCAAACCACTTTGAATAGAGAACTTGCATCTCTGGTGATTTGTAGAGTTTTGCAGCTGCGGCATCCACGGCCTTTTTAAAGTCAGGATCATCACGACGCATCATTGCGCTATAAGGTTCTGGTTTTGAAAAAGCGTCTTTGGAAATCACATAATCGCCAGGTGTCTTAGAGGCAGCAACCAGGCCAGCCAACAGAATATCATCCATCACAAAGGCTGCTGCACGTCCCGTCTCGACCATCAAAAATGCCTCAGGGTGGTCTTTGGCTGTGAGGATCGTCAAGCCAAGGTTCATGGCAGTATTGGCCTCTGAGACTTGTTTGAGATTGGTGGTGCCGGCAGTCGACACGACTGTCTTGCCTTTGAGGCTTGCGATATCAGTGATACCGGAATCTTTTTTGCTGACGTAACGGCTGGCAGTCAGGTAATAGGTCGGAGCAAACGCGACTTGCTTTTGACGCTCTGCGTTGTTGGTGGTCGAGCCGCACTCAAGATCAATCGTGCCATTGGCAATCAGTGGAATGCGTGTAGCTGAGGTGACAGGATTGAGTTTGACCTCAAGCTTGGGCATCTTAAGCTGGCTCTGGATATCGGCGACGATAAAAGCGCAAATGTCCATCGCATAACCGACAGCTTGCTGTTTATCGTCGTAGTAAGAAAATGGGACAGAGGCGTCGCGATGACCGATGCTGATGGCACCTGTCTCTTTAATTTTTTTAAGTGTGCCCGTGAGTTCCTGGGCCATCACTGAACCACTCAGCATGATCCCGGCAAGTGTCGCCAGACCATAGTTGATATATTTACTTTGCATGTAATACTCCTGGTAAGTTCCCGAAGGTAACGACTAATAATACTCATTTTGCAGAGAAATATCGGTTATCTAACAAAGTTTGAGGGAAAATACTCATGTTACGAATGTGTAGATGACGTATTGACAAATAGCAAGTTATTAGCTTTGAGTACGAATGGGTAGCGCCGTTTTATAACGGACCTGTTTGAGCGCAAAGCTTGAGCGGATTTTTTCAATTCCAGGAATCGGCGTGAGCTGCTCAAGGATGAATTTTTCGAGTGCTGCGATATCTGCAACCGCCACACGAATCAGATAATCACTGTCTCCCGTCATGAGGTAGCACTCCATCACTTCGTCATGTTCGCTGATACGTTGTTCAAAGTGCGCAAGCGCCTCCTTGCTCTGACTTTTAAGACTGATGTTGATGAAGACGTTCAAACCCAGTCCGAGTGCCTTGGCGTTCGCAATCGCGACATAGCGATCAATGACCCCCGCAGCCTCAAGTGCCCTGACGCGCGCCAGACAGGGGGACGGACTCAGATGTATACGTCTGGCCAATTCAATATTGGACAGTGCCCCGTCAACCTGCAATTCCGTCAAAATCTTTAAATCAATCGAATCAAGGTTCATTATTCTGTTATTTTTAGATTCACAGCATTTAATTCTAAATAATATCATTCCAGTCAATCATTTAGGCATCCCATGCTGTGCACTAGTCTTTAGAATATTGCTTATCCTTCCAGACAATCAGAGCCTCCCTTATGAACGCCTCCATCGACCCACGCATCAACACCTGGCAACGCTCATCGCACGATACCGACACCCAGGAAACTGCAGAATGGCGACAGGCGTTATTAACGGTGCTGGCCAACGAGGGTCCGGAACGCGCAAAGTTCCTGCTCGACGAACTGGTTCGCACCGCTCGCACCAGTCATGTGGGCTGGCAACCTGAGCTGAGCACACCCTACGTCAACACCATCTCGGTCGAACAGCAGCCCGTCTTTACGGGCGATCTGGCGATCGAAGAGCGGCTCGCCTCGATCATGCGCTGGAATGCACTCGCCATGGTGGTGCGCGCGAACCAGGCCTATGGCGAATTGGGTGGCCACATTGCGAGCTATGCCAGCGCAGCGGATTTATTCGAAACAGGCTTTAACCATTTCTTTCATGCACGCCAGGGCACTGGCGAGGGTCAACACCGCGGTGACCTGGTCTTCTTTCAGCCGCATAGCGCTCCAGGCGTGTATGCCCGTGCATTTCTCGAAGGCCGTCTGACTGAAAACGATCTCCTGCATTACAGGCAGGAGTTGAGCGCCTCGGGCAATGAAGCACGCGGACTTTCCAGTTATCCTCACCCCTGGCTGATGCCGGACTTTTGGCAGTTCCCAACCGGATCGATGGGGATCGGTCCAATAAGCTCGATTTATCATGCGCGCTTTATGCACTACCTCACGCATCGAAAACTCCTTGACTGCTCGATGCGCAAGGTCTGGGGCGTCTTTGGTGATGGCGAAATGGATGAGCCTGAATCCATGAGCGCACTGACACTCGCTGCGCGCGAAGGACTGGACAATCTTGTGTGGGTCGTGAATTGCAACCTGCAACGCCTGGACGGACCGGTACGCGGGAACGGCCGCATCATTGACGAACTTGAAAAACTCTTTATCGGTGCCGGCTGGAATGTCATCAAACTGGTCTGGGGAAGCGACTGGGATGGTCTGTTTGCACGCGATCTGACAGGCGCCCTCACCCGCGCGTTTGCCAATACTGTCGATGGCCAGATGCAGACTTTCGCAGCCAAAGACGGCCGGTTCAACCGGGATAATTTCTTTGGACAGAACGAAGAACTGACCCGCCTGGCCCAGGGGATGACTGATGAGCAAATCGATCAGCTCAAGCGTGGCGGCCACGATCTGGTCAAAATCCATGCGGCCTATGCTGCCGCCGCCCGACACCAGGGCCAGCCAACGGTGATTCTGGCCCATACCAAAAAGGGCTATGGCATGGGCAGCGCCGGTCAGGGAAAAATGACCACGCACAGCCATAAAAAATTCGACGAGACCGATCTGCTTGAATTCAGGAATCGCTTTAACCTGCCATTAAGCGACGCCGAGGCGACGGGCTTAAGTTTTTACAAGCCCGCGCCTGACAGCGTCGAGATGAAATACATGCTCGCGCATCGCCAGGCCCTGGGGGGCTACCTGCCAAAGCGTGAGACGCAGTGTGAGGTAGTCGCTCCTCCCGTGATCGAGCAATATGCAAACTTTGCACTACAAGCCGAAGGCAAAGAAATGAGCACAACCATGGCGTTTGTGCGTATGCTCGGCAACCTCCTTAAAGACCCTGCCCTAGGCCCCCGTATCGTCCCCATCGTCGCGGACGAAGCACGTACCTTTGGCATGGCCAACTTATTTAAACAGGTGGGGATCTACTCCAGCGTTGGCCAGCGCTATGCACCAGAGGATATCGGTTCAGTTCTGAGCTATCGCGAAGCACTCGACGGACAGATTCTCGAAGAAGGCATTTCTGAAGCGGGTGCGATTGCGAGCTGGACTGCTGCGGCCACAAGCTACAGCGTCCATGGCCTGGCGATGTTGCCGTTCTATATTTATTATTCGATGTTTGGATTCCAGCGTGTCGGTGACCAGATCTGGGCGGCCGCCGATCAGCGTCCGCGTGGCTTTTTATTGGGTGCCACCTCTGGACGCACGACACTTGGCGGAGAAGGCCTCCAGCACCAGGATGGATCGAGCCATTTGCATGCGGCAACCATCCCAAACTGCAAAGCCTACGATCCAGCCTTTGCAGGCGAAATGGCAGTCATCGTCGATCAGGGCATTCGCGAGATGATGGTCGAGCAACGTGACGTGTTCTATTACGTAACATTGATGAACGAGAACTATGCGCAGCCCACCCTACCTGAAGGCGTCAATCAGGATATCTTGCGTGGTTGCTATCTTTACCATACCTGGAAACCAGCTTGCGCCAGCAAAGCCGTCACACTGATGGGTTCAGGCGCCATACTGACCGAAGTCATCAAAGCGGCAGAATTACTGGCCGCCCAACAGATAGAAGTAAGCGTCTACAGCGTCACGAGCTGGTCTGAACTCGCGCGTAATGGGGCCGCCTGCGAACTGGCCCGCCTGAATAATGAACGTGATCCTGGCGTGCCCTTCCTGTATCAGCAGCTCAATAAGAGCCAGGGCCCCATCATTGCCGCCACCGATTATGTGCGTGCCGTGCCTGAGTCGACACGCGCCTATATTCCAGCGAACCGCGGCTTCATGACCCTGGGAACCGACGGGTTTGGGCGCAGCGATACGCGTGCGGCCTTGCGTGCGTTTTTCGGGGTCGATGCTCAAACAATCGTACGCGCCGCGCTGCTGGCCTTAAAATCATGACATGTCACCACATTCACCTGATATTGCAGCCGCGCTCCAGACCGATCAATCATCCACTCCAGAGTCTGGTTTCGAATCGGTTTCTGGATCTGTTTCTGGATCCGTTACTTTAGCCTATGCTGGATCTGATGCAAGATCCCATCACGCATCGGATCCCGCACCTGCGCTAGTACTCGATGCCTGCGTCATGATGTCCGGCCTTTTGCGGCCGTTATTGCTGAGCCTGGGACATGCGGGCATCCTGATGCCCCTCTGGACCGACAAAATCGGACAGGAATGGCAACGCAACGCGGCGCGCCTCTGGCCAATCGATCCCAGTCTTCTGCAACAAGAATGGCAAAGTATGCAAGTGCAATTCCCGCAAGCCAATATGGGGGACGTCACTTCGTTTGAGGTGGACTTACGCCATACAGACCGTAAAGACAAACACGTTGCAGCGGCTGGGATTGCTGGGGTCTCAAGGTCCGTTTCTGATTCAATCAGCGTACTGACCTGGAATATTAAAGACTTCAGCAGATCCGAACTGCGCAAACAACAGCTCGGACTGACGGATCCGGATCGTCTGCTGGCATTATGGTGGCCGACGCATGCGCAGGTATTAAAAACACACATCGAACAAACCATTGCCGAACTGTTTGCATCCGGCAGACGTCAGCCTGAGCCGGTCGTGAATATGCTCAAGCGTGATCGCTTGTTCCGCCTGGCGGGATGTTACGAACGGCACATGGCAAAGTCTGAAGCAGTCGTCCCAAAGGCCGATTAAAGCAAGCGTTCACTCAGCACAAACATTCAACTAAAAAAATGCTCTCCCCGGACGGCACGGTAACCAGCCAGACGTAAATTGGTGAGGATCTCATCGACATGTTCATGGCCACGCGTCTGCATGACAAGATCAACCTCGACATCCTGTGCCGGTAGCGAACTGAACGCACGCTGGTGATTCACCTGCGTGATATTTGCACCTGAATCGGCCACGATCTGCGTGATTTGCGAAAGCGCACCCGGCAAGTCATGGAGGCTGACACGGATACGCGTCAGACGCCCAGCACGCACCATCCCGCGCTCGATGAGTCCGCCCAGCACCAGGGGATCAATATTGCCGCCACACAGCACAACACCGATTTTCTTTCCTTCGAATCGGATGTCATCACGCGACTGCGCGTGCAGCAACGCAGCAAGCCCTGCGGCCCCTGCCCCCTCGACAACCGTTTTTTCGATTTCGAGCAGCAGTACGATCGCGTACTCAATATCCAGTTCAGACACCAGAACAATCTCGTCGACTTTCTGACGAATGATTTCCAGTGTTTTAACGCCAGGTGTCTTGACTGCGATTCCCTCGGCAATAGTGCGTGTGCCACCCTGTACCGTCTGGCCGTGAAGTGCTGCAGCCATATAAGGGAAGGCTTCGGTCTGCACACCAATCACCTCGATATCAGGACGGATGGCCCGTGCTGCTGTAGCGATGCCTGAAATCAGGCCCCCACCACCAATCGGCACGACCAGCATGTCCAGATCAGGCTTGGTGGCAAGCATTTCGAGTCCAATGGTGCCTTGCCCTGCAATGACCGCATCGTCGTCATAAGGGTGAATGAGTGTCAAGTCACGCTCAGCCGCCAACGCATAAGCGAGCGTGCGTGCATCGTCAAACGTCTCGCCGTGCAGCACAACCTCAGCTCCAAAGCGACGGGTATTGGCGACTTTGACGGTGGGTGTGAACTTTGGCATCACGATCACGGCGGGGATATTCATACGCTGTGCGTGATAGGCGACGCCCTGCGCGTGATTGCCCGCAGACATCGTGATGACACCACGAACGCGTTGATCAGGCGTGAGCGTGCGCATACGGTTATATGCCCCGCGCTCTTTGAATGAAGCTGTGAATTGCAGGTTTTCGAATTTGAGCCAGATTTCGGCGCCAAGGATATCGGATAACGTTCGAGAGTGCGTAAAGGGCGTATGAACAATCTGCCCAACCAAGGCGCGTTGAGCTTGTTCGATATCTTGAAGTTGAATCATGTGGCGCGCCTGAATTTGGGTAGAAGCATGAATGCCCTACTAGAAGCATGAATGCACTACTTTAACTGGCTTCGCTCACTCAGTAAATGTCGGCTAGGTTTTACTACCTATTCATTTTGTATGGAGATGTAAGTAGTGCAACTCCATCAGACGATATCAACTCGGAGCCCTTCGTCAAGAACTTTAAATTTGATCCTCTCATCATTTACGGAGACTTCTGGACCACATACTTTTTAGAAACCCTTAGGCCACATACGCGAAGTATGAAAAACGCGTAAAACTTCTACTGCGTCATGTTTCACACGATATGGAATGATATAAGGATATTTGACGATTACCAATTCACGCGTGCCAGACACACGTCCCGCCCTGCCCAACTCAGGAAAGTTCGCTAACTTTTGAACACTTGCAACAGCATAAACAAAAAATTCTCGAGCAACTTTTGGACTGTCTTTTACTAAATATTCTGTTTCATCATTTAAATTTTCTGCAGCTTTTCTTAACCACTTAACCTGCATGTTTCTTTACCAACTTAGCAAATTCTTTATCCGTCACAAAATCTCCCTGATCAGCCTCTTTTAATGCAAGCTTGATTTCTTTGACTTGCCAGGATTCTGCCTCTAAATACCGTTCAATAGCTTCGGCTGCCAAAAATGACTTGGTGCGATGCGTGGCCTCTGAGAGCTTTTCAAGCAAGGATTTAGTCTTACTGCTAATGCGCAAAGTGAGTACCGCAGTTTCCATTTTTATTCTCAATATCGATCACTTGAATGTTTGCCTTCGTTCCTTTTGTATACTTTTTATACTTTGTATACAAAGAATTCATCATAACCAAGATGGCTGAATATTGCAGCAACTTTTACATTCTGTCGCATTGAATACAAAATCCCTGCAAGGCTTGAGAGCCCTGCAGGGATTTTGACTTGCAAACTACAAATACTTACTGAGCTGCGGGTGCTTCTGTTGCAGTCGCTGCAACGGCAGGAGCGCCGCCTTCAGCTTGCTGCTCAATTCCACCAATTGCTTTTGCCGACAGACGCAGACGACCTTTGTCATCGGCCTCGATCACTTTGACGCGAATGGCTTGACCGACTTTGAGTACGTCATTAATGTTGGCGATGCGGTAGTTTGCAATCTCGGAGATATGCAACAGGCCATCACGACCTGGCAAGACCTGAACAATCGCACCGAAGTCCAGCAAACGCAACACGCTGCCTTCGTAGACCTGACCGACTTCGACGTCAGCAGTCAGTTCAGTGATACGGCGTTGTGCTTCATGTGCACGATCCAGATCGGCACTCGAAATGGTGATCGTACCGTCATCACCGATATCAATCTGCGTACCGGTTTCTTCGGTCAGTGCACGAATAGTCGCACCGCCCTTACCGATCACATCACGGATTTTCTCTGGATTGATTTTCATCGAGATCATGCGTGGTGCAAAAGCAGAGAGTTCACCTGTCGAACCCTCAATGGCATTGCGCATGGCAGCCAGGATATGCAGACGGCCATCACGGGCTTGCGCCAATGCAACCTGCATGATTTCCTTGGTGATGCCCTGGATTTTGATGTCCATTTGCAAAGCAGTAATACCGTTGACGGTACCAGCTACTTTAAAGT
>CANBUF010000016.1 GCA_947372575.1 Alcaligenaceae bacterium
CATTGACGCGCAGGACAACGGATTTACCATTTGATACGCGGGTGACTCGGACATAACTTGGAATCGGCAGCGTGGTGTGCGCAGCAGTCATGGCATACATGTCGTAACGCTCCCCGTTTGAGGTCGAGTTCGCGTGGAATTTTTTGCCATACCAGGAGGCGCGTCCCTGAACTTTGTAGGGGCCTTTACTGGTGTCGGGTACGTATTGCCGACCAAACACGACATAGGGCTTGTTGGCGCCGCTTGCCAGTGGCTCTATCTTAGGGACGGCATCTGGCACCTGATCAAGGTTGCCAGGCGGGTTGGCGTCCGGCCCGTCATCTTTGTAATAGCCGCCGCGTTTAGTCCCAGAGCAGGCCGCCAGCAGACTTAGCAAAATGCACACGCCCAGCATGCGCCAGGAAATGTGTGCCCGCCTGGTATTCATACAAACTCAGGCCGACTGCGGTGACGCACAAGCAACTGCTTGTGGTCAGCAAATCGACGTCCAAGTGTTTCGACGACATAGACCGAACGGTGTTTGCCTCCGGTGCAGCCGATTGCAACTGTTAAATAACTACGCGTGTCTTCGGTATAACGGGGTAGCCATTTGCGGATGAATGCTTCGATATCGTCGATCATGGTGACGACATCATTAAAACCGGACAGCCATAGTGCTACGGGCTGGTCACGTCCGGTGAGTGGGCGCAGCGCCGGGTCGTAGTGGGGATTGGGCAGGCAACGTACATCAAACACCAGATCCGCATCGCGTGGCACACCGTGCTTAAAGGCAAAAGATTCAAAAGTCAGGATGAGCGGGCTACGGTCTGCCTGAACCAGATCACGGATCCAGGTCCGGAGCTGTCCGGGAATCAGGCCAGAGGTATCGACTACATGCGCCTGGTTGCGCAAAGGATCGAGGAGCTCGCGTTCAAGACTGATGCACTCAAGCAGCGACGGCACCGTGCCGCTTGCGCTCATCCGGTCAGACAGTGGATGTCGCCTGCGCGATTCGGAATACCGTTGGGTCAGAGTCTCGTCATCCGCATCCAGAAAAACGACGCGAAGCTGTGTGCCCATGGCACGCAAGGCTGTCACGACATCGGGTAGCTCATCCAGATCGCCGGGTGAACGGACATCGATTGCGACCGCAACACGCTTGGTGGCGTCATCGCGCGTTGAGGCAATGAATTCATGTAGAAAACGGACTGGCAAGTTATCGACGCAGGTGTAGCCTGCGTCTTCTAGCATGCGCAACGCGACTGATTTTCCGGAACCCGAGATTCCTGTGATCAAAACAACGTTCAGTCCGGCCATGTCAGGCTTCTCCTTGTGAGATCGCCTGTGCTTGCTTTTCCATAAACTCAAGCAGCGTATCGATGCCCCGTAGCTTGAGGATGGTGTTGCGCACGGCCGCCTCGACCAGCACGGCCAGGTTCCGGCCTGCAGCAACCTGCAGCATGACTTTACGTATCGGGCAACCCAGCATGTCTTGCGTCATGTCCTGCAAGGGCAAGCGTTCGAATTTATCCTGCGCGGTGGCGCGCACAAGGTGCACGATCAGTTTGAGCTTCATCTTGCGCCGAACTGAAGTTTCTCCAAAAATTGTCCGTATATTCAACAGACCCAGGCCGCGCACTTCAAGCATGTTTTGTAGCAGGTCCGGACAGTGACCATCGATCACATTCGGGGACGTGCGTGAGAGCTCGACCGCGTCATCGGCGACTAAGCCG
Source organism: Alcaligenaceae bacterium (assembly GCA_947372575.1). The sequence continues at coordinate 1,713 of CANBUF010000016.1, forward strand.
TGGCCACGTGAAATCAGCTCAAGCGCCAGTTCACTTTTGCCCAGGCCCGATTCACCAGTAATCAGCACGCCCAGACCCAGCACATCCATAAATACGCCGTGAACCGTCGTCGTTGGGGCCAGGCGCCTGCTCAGGTAAATCCTCAGCAAATCAATCAGCTTTGCCGTAGGCACGGTGGTTGCAAGCAGCGGGACTTGATGAAGCTCGCAATGTTCGATCAGGTCGTCGGTGGGTGGTAAGCCATCAGCAATCAGAATTGCCGGCACGCCGCCTGCGAGTAATTCATCCACATGATGCACACGCCGACGGACTTCAAAGCGTGTGTAATAGTCCATTTCTTCGCGGCCGAACACCTGTATTCTGGAAGGATGAATCAGATTCAAGTGACCGATGAGGTCAGCGGCCGCCATCCCGTTGTCCGGGATCAACCGGTCGGCGGCAGACTGACCGGCCATCCATTTGAAATGGATATCTTCGGTGTTGTCGTCCACCAGATCCTGCACCGTCAGCATAGTCACTCAGTCACTCCGTAGTTGGGTGGCGCTATAAAAAGATCATGCAGAGGGTTCTGCTGATCCTGTCGTCAGTAGTCTATGCACAATCACGGGGTCGCATTCAACGCAGAGACGCGCACGCAAGGTTTCGCTCGACAATCTTTCTGCTACTTCGGCAAGTATATCCAGATGTTGCTGCGTGGCAGATTCTGGAGCCATTAAAAACAATAATTGATCGACAGGTTTTGCGTCAGGCGCATCAAAAGGAACAGGTTTGGCAAGTCTGAAAAAAGCCGCAACAGAATGACTTAGGCCCTTGACGCGTCCGTGTGGCACGGCAATACCATCGCCTAGCCCAGTTGAGCCTAGACGCTCTCTTGAAAACAGTGCATCAAACACCGCAGCGCGCTCAAGGCCGTTGTTGTTCTCAAAGAGCAGGCCAGCTTGTTCGAATACCCGTTTTTTACTGGACGCTGGTAAATCCAGAACGATATTGCCGATAGGCAAAATACGTGACAAAAGTTTCATACAACGATTATATGACGCATGTGATAAAAGTGATGAACCTTCAGGTCGTACCTATTAAAAAACCCGCTGTGAAGCGGGTTTGTCAGATCAGTCATGAACGTCAAGTTGGACGTGGGCTGGGACGGGATTAGGCAGTCTCGAATATCTGTCGCTTTGGAGCGAGATTGCCGTGGTTTTGTGTCCGGTCCTTATGCTGGATGACTTTACGATCTATTTTGTCGATGAGCAGATCGATCGATGCATATAGGTTTTCCTCGCTGGCTTCGCAGTGGATGTCCTTGCCTCGAACATGGAGTGTGATTTCTGCTCGATGTTTAAGCGGCTCGACTGAGAGCATGACCTGTGTGTCAATGACGTGATCGAAATGTCGCAATACGCGATCCATTTTCGTTTGAATGTACTCCCGGATTGCGGGGGTGACGTCGAGGTGGTGACCAGTGATGCTCAGGTTCATATGTAATCTCCTGGAAAGGAAAAATTGCGCAGAGTGCGCGGGAGGAACGTCTAGGCAAACTCCTTGAAATGAAATAGACACAAACCCAGTGTAAAGATTTGATTCAGAAAATCAAGGCAAAACAACGGATTTGTTTCAATTAGAAACATGTTTCACTGTTGCGGCGCAGCAATTGTTGGTCAGGCAGGACGTGGCGGGACTCCCGCCTGTCATTACATTTTGAAATGTTCGCCCAGATAGACGCGTCGGACTGACGGGTCATCAACAATCTGGTCTGGTTTGCCACTGGTGAGAACCTTGCCATCGCTAATGATGTAGGCGCGGTCGCAAATCCCGAGCGTTTCACGGACGTTGTGGTCGGTAATGAGCACACCGATCCCGCGACTTTTCAGAAAGCGCACAATGCGCTGGATTTCGATCACAGCAATCGGATCGACCCCGGCAAAGGGTTCGTCAAGCAGAATAAAGCGTGGTCGTGTGGCTAAGGCACGCGAAATTTCCACGCGTCGGCGTTCGCCACCCGAAAGCGACAGCGCGCTGTTGCCACGGATATGTTCGATTTGCAGCTCATCAAGCAGAACATTGAGTTGTTCTTCGATGGTGGCTTTTGAAAAACGCTGGCCCGCATCGTCGACTTGAAGCTCCAGCACCGCGCGGATGTTTTCTTCGACTGTCAGTCTCCTGAATACGGAAGCATCCTGCGGGAGGTAAGACAGTCCTTTTCGTGCCCGTTTATGGATTGGCATGCTGCTGATCGAGCTGCCGTCAATCTCGATGCGTCCTGCATCGGCTGCGACCAGTCCAACGATCATATAGAAGCTCGTGGTCTTTCCTGCACCATTGGGACCCAGTAAACCGACCACTTCACCGCTGTTAACCGAGATCGATACGTCTTGCACGACCATTCGTCCGCCATAGGACTTTCGCAAGCCGGTCGCGCTCAGGCTGCCTGGCTTGGCAACGGGGTGTGACGAGTGATCTGATGTGTGAGTTGAATGCATGCGTGGCTGTTTGTGAACGGTAGGCGTGATGGAGGGGCGCAGAAGTTCGCGTTAGTTTTTAGCCGCAGCCGCAGGTCCAGGCACTGCGCCCGACGCAGCTGCAGGCGAGGGGAGCGAACCTTGCTTGGCTCGGCATTCTGCAACCGCAGCATCGGCGCGGGCACGGGGCTGCGCAATAGAGCGAACGCGCCCGCCCGTGTTAGCGGAGTCTGGGCCTGAAAACGCTTCGTAGATGTCGGTTTTTTGGCTATAACGCACGCGTTGGCCACTCACCGTATCAAATTTTTGTCCGCAAATAAAACGGGTGACGACGGCCTGGCCAATCAGGTCGAAAATTTCATCTCGACCGTTGTATTCAGCCCGCTGCCCGACACCCTCGAGAACTTCGAAGTTTTCAGGGCGTTCCTGGCGGATGAACACGCGCTTGCCCGGCTGCACGGTTGCAGTGCCAAACTGGGCGCCGTCACTCTCTTCTTTCAGTGATAGCACGTCGGAATTCATGGTCATCAGACCACGTGTCATGACAACATTGCCTGTAAAAGTGCTCTCACGCTTGATGTCGTCGTAATGCAGCGTATCAGAGAGGATCTGAGTGCTGGGATCTTCTTTCGGGGCTGTGGGCGTTGCAGGCGTACCGGCCGGTTTGGGTAGTTGTGCCCAGCTGTTCACCGTCACGACAGTCAGTGCTGTGACGAAAAGTATGCCGGCCGTGCGTCGCGCGAGAATTTGAATCATGGTTTAGGCTTTGAGGCAGCGGTTTCTGGCTGTTCGCGACGGTCTTTTGCCGCGATGTCCACATCGGTTGATTTAAGCACGTTTAGTATTTGTGTTGCATTGTCGTAGCGCATGCCAACGCCGTTCATGCGAGAGCGCCCACTCACAGCAATGGCCGGAAGGTCCGTGTAGGTGAGGTCTTTCTTGACCAGCATGGTGATTTCGTCGCTTCGAAAATTCAGCGGCTGACGCTCGGCATCCCCCAGGCGCAACAGCACCGCATCGCCTTTCATGACGATGCGGTCACCATCGTCATAGATGGTGGCCGTACGTGAGGTCGCAATCGTTAAGGGGTTTTCAGGGCGCAAGGCAAAGGCACGGGGTTTGAGTACCTCGTACGAGTTGTCATCCGGGAAATGCTCCATGATGTCGCCCTCGAGCCGGTTGATGACATGGCCGCTTTCGTTGGTGCGGATGAGCACCAGCTTTTTTGCCCAGTTATCTGCTTCGTGGGTCATGCGGCTGGGCGGGTCGATGTCGACTGCGTGCTGGGAGTACTCTGCTGCCCACCAGGTCCCCGAGACCAGAATGAACAGTATGACACTCGAGACGATGATGGCGAATTTTTCTTTCATGGCTGCATCCGTTACTGCACGGCGCCCGGGCCAAGCAGTCCTGGCTGAAAAAACTGGCTCAGCCGCTGCTGCGCAGCAAGAATCAGATCGCAGCATTCCCGCGCCGCGCCCTCGCCACCGCCGCGCGTCGAGACCCAGTGCGCCGCCTGCGATACATAGGAGGGTGCGCCTGGCACTGAGGCGGCAAACCCTGCGCGTTGCATGGCAGGCAGGTCGATCAGATCGTCACCCATAAAGCCGATTTGTTCGAGTTGCAGGTGATGCCGACTGGCCAGACTGGTGAGCGCAGCACCTTTGTCGCGTACGTTTTGCATCACATCGCCCAGACCAAGCTCGGCTGCGCGCCGGTCCACGATGGGGCCTTCCCGGCCCGTCACGAGCGCGACTTTGATGCCACTGGCAGTCAGCATTTTCATCCCATGCCCGTCCAGTGAATGAAAGCGTTTGAAGACTTCACCCTGTTCACCATACCAGAGGCTGCCATCGGTCAGTACGCCATCCACGTCAAACACCATGAGCTGGATATTCGCCAGACGTTCTCTCAGCCCCTGCGAAATGCGGGCAAGGATGAGTGCTTCTGCAGGATGTGGGACGGTTTGAGGTTTATTCATGGGGGAGAGTTGTCAGACGACTTTAGCGGCCATCAAGTCATGCATGTGAAGGGCACCGACCAGACGCCCCGCCTCATCGGCGACCAGCATCTGGTTCAGTCTGTGGTTGTCCATGATCCGCGCAGCATCGACTGCCAGCGCTTCGGCGGAAATGTGCCGCGGATCGCGTGTCATCCCCTCAGCAATCAGGATGCCGCGGATGTCACCATGGCGTTCAATGAGTCGGCGCAGATCGCCGTCGGTAAAAATGCCGGTTGCGTGGCCATTCTGATCCAGGACGGCTGTCATACCCATGCCTTTTCGGGAGATTTCTTCGAGGGCCTGAAAAATCGTGGCATCTTCGGGAACAGTCGGTAAGGCCGTGTCGTGGCGCATAACGTCTGCCACGCGTGTTAAAAGCTTGCGTCCGAGTGCGCCGCCAGGATGCGAGCGTGCGAAGTCCTCTGGACTAAAGCCGCGTGCCTGCAGGCAGGCGACTGCCAGTGCATCGCCCAGCGCCAAGGCTGCTGTAGTGCTGGAGGTCGGGGCGAGATTGTGTGGGCAGGCTTCTTGAGAGACACTGACATCCAGATGTGCATCGGCCAGGCGTGCAAGCTCGGATTGGGGATTGCCGGTCATGGCGATCACCTTGACCCCCAGCCGGTGTGCCGCTGACAAGATGGTCAGGAGCTCTTGGCCGGCGCCTGAATAAGACAGCGAGATCAGAAGGTCGTCGCCACCGATCATGCCGATATCGCCATGCACGGCCTCGGCAGCATGCAGAAAAAATGCTGGTGTGCCTGTCGAAGCGAGTGTTGCAGCAATTTTGCGTGCGATATGCCCCGTTTTCCCTAGCCCGCAGACAACAACACGCCCACGGCAACCGAGCATCAAGTCGACTGCGCAGGCGAACTCATCCCCAAGCCGGGTGGTGAGCTCAAGAATTGCTTGTGCCTCAAGCTGAAGGGTCTGTTGGGCGGAGGCGAGCGCAGCAGCTTTTTGATCGGAATGAGTAAAGGGCATTTGCTGATTTTAAACGCTTCAGGGGTCGGGCGGGGTCAGTTGCATACGCAGGCTTGCTGTGGCACTCTTGACGGGGTGATGGCACAACCCGCCCAACAGGCTTCTTTAGGATCTCGATATGACGATTGCTTCTCCGTTACCCAGCGCCGCCAAGGCTTCAGAGCAAGGTGTCGCGCCCACACTGGGTACACCACTTACCGACAAAGCGGTGCGCGTCATGTTGCTGGGCTCGGGCGAACTAGGCAAAGAGGTCATTATTTCCCTGCAACGACTCGGTGTAGAGGTGATTGCGGTCGATCGTTATGCCAATGCGCCTGGTCATCAGGTCGCACACCGCAGCCATGTCATCACGATGACGGACAGGGAGGCGTTGCGTGCCGTGATTGAAAAAGAGCGTCCACATGTGATTGTTCCGGAAATCGAGGCGATTGCGACCGATTTGCTCGTTGAGCTGGAGGCGGCAGGGACCGTGCGGGTCACACCCACGGCAAGAGCCGCGCAGCTCACCATGAATCGCGAAGGGATCCGCCGTCTGGCTGCTGAAACACTCGGGTTGCCAACCTCACCCTACCGATTTGCAGATTCTGTCGAGGCCCTCGCACGAGCCACCCAGGAAATTGGCTTTCCCTGTCTGGTCAAGCCTGTCATGTCCTCCTCAGGCAAAGGCCAATCCGTGTTGCGAAGCCCTGCAGATATCGCGCGCGCCTGGGAGATCGCCCAAAAAGGTGGCCGCGTAGGTGCCGGTCGCATCATCGTCGAGGGCTTTATTGATTTTGAGTACGAAATCACCCTGTTGACAGTGCGTGCCCGTGCGTCGGACGGCTCGATCGAAACTAAATTCTGTGAACCCATCGGACATTTGCAGGTGGACGGTGATTACATCGAAAGCTGGCAGCCCCAGCCGATGTCCGTGCGTGCGCTTGAACGTGCGCGCAAGATTGCGCTGGAGGTCACGACTAGTCTGGGCGGCCAGGGAATTTTTGGTGTTGAACTGTTTGTGGCAGGAGACGAGGTCTGGTTCTCCGAAGTCAGTCCGCGGCCGCACGATACGGGCCTTGTGACGCTAATTTCCCAGGTTCAGAATGAATTTGAACTGCACGCACGTGCGTTGCTCGGTTTGCCTGTGGACACCACCTTGCGCAGCCCCGCCGCAAGCAGTGTCATCTACGGCGGTATGGATGCTAAGGGTGTCGCTTTCGAAGGCGTTGCTCAGGCGCTAGCCGAACCCGGTACAGATATTCGTTTGTTCGGTAAGCCCGAGTCGTTTACTAAACGGCGTATGGGTGTCGGACTGGCCAGCGCCGATAACATCGAGGACGCGCGTGCCAAAGCACGACGCGTATCCGCTGCCGTGAGCATCCGATGAGCAGCGCACCCTATGCACCTGTGGCGTATCAGGACCCTGTCGGGCTGATCAACAGTTTGATTCGCGCGGTGCCCGATTGGCCAGTGCCCGGGGTTATGTTTCGCGACATTACGCCCTTATTTCAGGACGCTGCGGCGTTTCGTGCGTTGATTGAGCTATTTGTTTTACGGCACATGCGCCAACGTCTGGATCTGGTTGTCGGGATCGATGCCCGTGGCTTTATTCTGGGGAGTGCGCTGGCGTACGCCCTGAATGTTGGTTTTGTGCCTGTCCGTAAAAAAGGCAAGCTTCCCTTTAAAACCATTGGGCAGTCTTATTCTCTTGAGTATGGTCAGGCAGAGGTTGAAATCCATGTCGATGCTGTTCAGCCGGGGCAGCGCGTTTTGCTCGTCGATGATCTGGTCGCGACGGGTGGCACCATGCTCGCGGCCATCAAGTTACTGCAGCAATTGGGTGGCAATGTCGTCGAGGCAGCTGCAGTGATTGACTTGCCGGACCTTGGCGGTTCGCGTGCCATTGCAAAAACTGAGACCCCCTTCTTTAGCGTGTGCCAGTTCGGGGGGGAATAACGTCAGGCAATGAACCCGACGTACGTGACCTATAAAAACAGCTTATAGGCGGGGTTTTCGGTTTCATTCCAGTGCGGATAGCCCACCGCGTCTAGGAATTCTTTGAACGCTTTTTTATTACCGGCGGGAACTTGAATTCCAATCAAAATCTGGCCGTAGTCCGCACCCTGATTACGGTAATGAAACAGGCTGATGTTCCAGTCCGGTTTCATTGAGTTCAAAAAGCGCATGAGTGCGCCTGGGCGCTCCGGGAACTCAAAGCGATAAAGCAACTCATTGGCTGCTGTGTCGGAGCGACCTCCCACCATATGACGCAAATGGGTTTTGGCCATTTCGTCGTGCGTTAAATCCAGCGTCGCAAAGCCATGCTTGCGAAACGTGCTGGCAATACGATCCGGCTCCGCATTGTTCTGGACTTGCACTCCGACAAAAACATGGGCGAGCGATGAGTTCGACATGCGATAGTTGAATTCTGTCACATTGCGGTTACCCACCAGCTCGCAGAACGCGCGAAAGCTCCCGCGTTGTTCAGGTAGCGTGACGGCAAAGACAGCTTCGCGTGCTTCACCCACCTCTGCACGCTCGGCGACAAAACGCAGCCGGTCGAAGTTCATGTTGGCGCCGCATGCGATCGTGACCAGTGTGCTGCCTTTCAGATTGTGATCCTTGGCATATTGCTTTGCACCTGCGAGTGCCAGGGCCCCTGCGGGCTCAAGCACACTGCGGGTATCCTGGAATACGTCTTTGATCGCGGCACATATCGCGTCGGTATCTACCACAACATAATCATCTACGTAGAGACGTGCAAGCCGAAATGTTTCGATACCAACCTGTTTGACAGCCGTACCATCCGAAAAAAGTCCAACGTCCGCGAGATGGACGCGCCTGCCCGCCTGAACGCTGCGCAACATGGCATCCGAGTCAACGGTCTGCACGCCAATGATTTTGATTTCAGGCCTGAGCTGCTTAACGTAGGCCGCGATGCCGCTGATGAGACCGCCACCACCAATCGCAACGAAAATGGCATCGATTGGCCCTGGGTGCTGCCGCAGGATTTCCATGCCAATGGTGCCCTGACCCGCAATCACATCCGGGTCGTCAAACGGATGGACAAAGGTCATCTTGTTTTTTTTCTCGAGAGTCAGTGCGTGTTCGTAGGCATCGGTAAAACTATCTCCGTGCAGCACCACCTCACCGCCCAACGCGCGAACGGCATCAATCTTGACGCCAGGCGTTGTTGTTGGCATGACAATGACTGCTTTGCAGCCGAGCCTTTTGGCAGACAGGGCAACGCCCTGGGCATGATTGCCTGCAGACGCGGCGATCACGCCACGATTCAGGGCAGCCTGAGTTAAGTTGGCCATCTTGTTGTAGGCGCCGCGCAACTTGAAACTGAAAACAGGTTGAGTGTCTTCGCGCTTGAGCCAGATTTTGTTGCCTGTGCGTGCCGAAAGCTGAGGCGCCAGTTCAAGAGGCGTCTCGACTGCAACGTCATACACTTTCGAGGTCAGAATACGTTTGAGATAATCCGTGGACATAATGTTCCTGAGGTTGGAGGCAGCGGCCTTTAGCCTGAGGCTGCATTATCCCATGCTGTCAGGCTGGGTATTGCGTCATAAAATTCTAAGCCAAGGAGTACGTTCTGAGTAACGCTGTGCAAGCCGTACTAAATATCTTTGCCCAGCCCGAGGTCGGGTTGGTCGCGATCTTTGTCCTCAGCCTGCTGGCTGCAACATTGTTGCCCATGGGCTCCGAGCCCGCGTTGCTCGGTTATGTCGCGCTCGCACCTGATTCGGTCTGGCCCGCAATCGGTGTCGCAACCCTCGGAAATACGTTGGGGGGCGTGCTGACTTTCTGGATGGGCGCTTGCGCGCAGCGCGTCCTCAATAGGACCAATAGGACCAATGGAGCCAATGGAGCCAATGGAGCCGACTTAGGCAAACCAACTCCGCCCGGTCGCTGGAGGCAGCGGGCCGAGGCGCTTGCACAGCGTTTTGGCGCACCCATCTTGCTGTTTTCCTGGGTGCCGCTCATTGGTGATCCGCTTTGCGCTGTAGCTGGCTGGTTACGGTTGCCCTTCCTGCCCTGCCTCATATTCATGGTCTTAGGTAAGTTTACGAGGTATGCGATCCTGTGCGGGGTGCTGCTTGAACTGGTCTCGCCAATTCATTGACATTCCTCGGATTCATGGGGTTATTACTGAATAGTTCTGCCAATCGCTTAAAATGTAGAACCTAGGGCAACCTTTATTCGAGTTACAGATATGAACGCCCCGTTTGCCAGTCATCTTCTGAGCGCCGCCCCGCCTGCCGACCCGAAGGCCAGGTTGCGCGAGATCCCCTACAACTACACGTCGTTCTCTGATCGGGAGGTCGTTTGTCGACTTCTGGGCGATGACGCATGGGGCTTGCTGTCTGACTTGCGTGGCGAACGCCGCACGGGACGCTCTGCTCGTATGTTGTACGAGGTGCTGGGTGACATCTGGGTCGTGCGACGCAATCCTTATCTGCAGGATGACTTGCTCGAGAATCCCAAGCGCCGCAAGTTACTGATTGAGGCCATGCAGCATCGTCTGGGCGAGATCAATCGCCGCAGGCTGTCTGATGACACGCAACGTGACGAAAAGGTTGCCGGGTTGCTCGATCGTGCCTACGCCGCCATCGATACGTTCGAACAAGGTTTTGCCCAAACCGCTAAGCTGCGCAAGCAGGTTACCCGCGTGCTGGGCAAGCTCACAGCACGCGACAATATTAAGTTTGATGGCCTGTCACGTGTTTCGCATGTGACGGATGCAACCGACTGGCGCGTTGAGTATCCTTTTGTGGTGCTTACGCCCGATACCGAAGAAGAAATCGCCGCCATGGTGCGCGGCTGTATTGAGTTGGGCCTGACCATTGTGCCGCGCGGCGGTGGGACGGGTTACACGGGTGGGGCGATTCCGCTGACCTGGAGATCGGTTGTTATCAATACCGAAAAACTCGATACCCTGGGGCCTGTTGAAACGGGGTCGTTGCCGGGTGTGAGTACACCAGTATCGACCGTGCGTTCGGGTGCAGGGGTCGTGACCAAGCGCGTATCCGAGGCTGCCGAATCGGCGGGGCTGGTCTTCGCAGTAGATCCGACTTCGGCCGAAGCCTCCTGTGTAGGCGGTAACGTTGCGATGAACGCAGGCGGCAAAAAAGCCGTGCTGTGGGGTACCGCGCTCGACAATCTGGCCTGGTGGCGGATGGTCGATCCTGACGGTAATTGGCTTGATGTCACGCGTCTGGATCACAACCTGGGCAAAATTCATGATGCCCAGCTCGTCAGATTTGAGTTGCAGTGGTCGGACGGCGCATATCCTGCGGGTGAGCGTCCGTTGCGCAGCAAGATGATTGAGATTGCTGGTTCGCATTTCCGTAAAGTCGGCTTGGGCAAGGATGTCACAGACAAATTTCTGGCCGGTTTGCCGGGCGTCCAAAAAGAAGGCTGTGATGGTCTGATTACCGCTGCACGCTGGGTCTTGCACAGGATGCCATCGCATGCCCGTACCGTGTGCCTGGAGTTCTTTGGTCAGGCGCGCGAAGCCATCCCCTCGATTGTTGAAATTAAAAACTATATCGATACGGCCGGTCTGGCCCGCGGTGCCTTGCTCGCGGGGCTTGAACACCTCGATGAGCGTTATTTGCGTGCGGTTGGCTACTCCACCAAGAGCAAGCGCGGCGTATTACCAAAGATGGTGCTGATTGGTGACATTGTCGGTGACGACGAAGCGGCTGTCGCGGCCACGACAAGCGAAGTCGTCCGTCTGGCAAATACGCGGCATGGCGAAGGTTTTATTGCGGTGAGTGCTGAAGCCCGCAAAAAATTCTGGCTCGACCGTTCGCGTACTGCTGCTATTGCCCGGCATACCAATGCCTTCAAGATTAACGAAGATGTGGTGATCCCACTTGGTCGGATGGGCGAGTACACCGACGAAATTGAACGCATCAATATCGAGTTGTCCACGCGCAATAAGCTCAAGCTGCTTGATGCCT
>CANBUF010000017.1 GCA_947372575.1 Alcaligenaceae bacterium
AGTCCAGAAACTTTCGAGGTACTTAGGACGAGCATTGCGGTAATCGATGTAATAGGCGTGTTCCCAGACGTCACAGGTCAGCAGGGGCACATCTGTCGTGGTCAACGGTGTTGCAGCATTGCTGGTGTTGACGATGTCGAGCGAGCCGTCTGCTTTTTTGACCAGCCATGTCCAGCCTGAACCGAAGTTACCGGCGGCAGACTTGTTAAAGGCTTCTTTAAAGGCAGCCACACTGCCCCACTTGGCATTGATGGCATCAGCCAGCTTGCCCGTCGGCTCGCCACCGGCGTTAGGCGCCATGCTGTTCCAGTAGAACGTGTGGTTCCAGATCTGGGCAGCGTTGTTAAATACGCCACCTGAGGATTTTTTGACGATTTCTTCGAGTGATGCTGACTCAAACTCAGTACCTGGAATCAGGTTATTCAGGTTGGTCACATAGGTCTGATGATGCTTGCCATAGTGGTACTCAAGCGTTTCTTTAGAAATTGTGGGTGCCAGGGCATCCATGGCATAAGGCAAAGGTGGGAGCGTATGGGCCATTGCTGAAAATCCTCTTAAAAATGGGGCTGGACAAATAACTCAGATATTGTATCGGAGAGCGAGGGCATTAAGTAGCAACCCATTTTAAAGACATGGTTAAGTCAATATGCCAGCCTGCTCCGAAGCGGAATCGACGGTCACCTGCAGTGCGCCCACACCAAGTGTGACGTCCAGCCTCTGCCCCGCCCGAACACCCCCTGCATCACTGACGATCTGCCCGGCAGCGGTTTGCACGATGGCATAGCCGCGCGCCAGCGTGTGCTCCGGGCTGAGCGTGCGAAGCTGCGCCTGCAAGTGCTCCAGACGGCCGTGCTGCTGATCCAGCATGCGACGCTCGACCTGGACCAGTGCGGCTGAGGCGCGGGACAACGCAGCGCGCTGAGACGATACCTGTGGCATGAGGCTTGCCAGACGCGTGCATGCGCGATCCTGTCGCGTCGCACGCTGCTGCGACGCCCGCTGCCAGGCAGCAGACATACGAAAGCTCAGGCCCGTCAGCCGTTCAGCCTGGTGGGCAAGTCGTTGCGCGGGAGAGACCATTGCCCCGCTTGCCCTGTCCACGCGCTGTGCCAAGCGTTCAAGCTGTCGCTCAAAGCGACTAGACAATGCTGCGTAGCTGCGTGACACCCTGTCAAGCAGTGCCTGCCGGGTCGGGCATGCCATCTCGGCAGCAGCAGTTGGCGTTGGGGCCCTTAAGTCGGCAACAAAATCCGCAATCGTAAAGTCTGTCTCGTGACCGACGCCTGAAATCACTGGAATCAGACTCGACGCAATATCGCGTGCCAAGGCTTCATCATTAAAACTCCAGAGGTCCTCCAGGCTCCCCCCTCCTCTAACTAGCAAAACGGTATCCACCTCCTGACGGGCATTGGCATGAGCCAATGCCCGACGCAATTGAATGGCTGCGTCTGCCCCCTGGACGGGCGAGGGATAGATGATGACAGGGATATGTGGAGCCCTGCGCGCCAGGGCAGTCAGCACATCCCGTAGTGCTGCGGCTCCAAGCGAGGTAATCACACCGATGGCACGCGGATAAGTTGGGATTTCTCTTTTTGAGGCTGGATCGAACATCCCCTCTTCTGACAGTTTGTTCTTGAGTGCCAGAAAGGCTTCAAAGAGCGACCCCAGTCCCGCACGGCGCATCTGCTCGACTTGCAACTGATATTCCCCACGCGCCTCATATAGCGTGACACGACCTCGCAGCTCAACAGAATCACCTGATTTAGGCACGAAACCAATTGCCGCGGCACGGCTGCGAAACATCACTGCACGAACTGAAGCAGCCTGATCTTTGAGCGTAAAGTACCAATGTCCTGACGAGGCCTGAGTGAAGTTGGAGATTTCTCCCCGTACCCATGTTGATACAAAGCTTTTTTCGAGCAAATGAGAGACTGCTTGGTTGAGCTGTGTAACCGTCAGAATATCCCGCAAGGACTGGTCGTCTGTGACCTGACTTTCAACTGTCATAAGGCTCTCGCAGGTAAACATGTCCACAGGGCAAGCAAATTAACTGCAACCCCCTGTACAACAACAAATAAATTGGGCATATGAAAGTTTCCTTAAAAAAACCTCATAACTCATTGATATAATTATACAAAATGAATTGGCAATAAAACGTGTGTACTTTTTGAGCATTCCGACTTGAGTGAGCCATTTGCTCACTCTGAAAAGATACACACAGAATTATCCACAGCTTCTGTGGATAATTCACCATACACTCTTCTCGCTTGCCAGACAGCGTGATCCGCCCTTACGATGACGATAGCAGATGTCATTCTCACTGATAGAGAGGTTTTATTTTGCAGTCTTTTGTAACAGACGCAGGCTGGCCAATCTGGCCGCTGCTGGCATTATCGGTTGCTGGCCTGGCCATCATTATCGAACGTTTTTTAAGTTTGCAGACCAGACGGATCGCTCCCCCAGAGCTTAGTGCACAGGTATTGCAGATGGTACGTGCTGGCGCAGCCTCTCCTGAAGCACTGGACAAGCTACAAGCTTCTTCGCCTCTAGGACAAATTCTGGCCCAGTTGGTCCGTAAACGGCACCTTCCAGAGGCCGAGCTCAGACTCGCTGTTGAAGATAGCGGGCGCGAGGTCGCACACAGCTTGCAACGCTACCTGCCTGCCTTGGGCACGGTAGCCACCATTGCGCCGCTCATGGGCCTGTTCGGGACCGTGGTGGGCATGATTGAAATCTTTGCCGCCTACCGTCCAGACGGCTCAGACCCCACCCAGCTCGCACGGGGGATTTCGGTCGCACTGTACAACACTGGGTTTGGAATCATGATTGCAGTTCCAGCGATGATCGCGCATCGACATTTCAAATCCCGCGTAGAGGGGTTACTGCTGCGCATGGAACAATCTGCGCGCCGCCTCAATGATGCTCTCAAGGGGTAGGCATGCGGTTTAGAAACACCTCAAGCGAGGACGCCCTGGACATCAACCTAATTCCCCTGATTGATGTCTTGCTCGTCATGCTGATTTTCCTGGCAGCCACGACCACCTTCACTCGACAAGGTGTCCTGAAAGTCGAGCTTCCCAAAGCCGAAGCCGAAGCCAGCACGCAGGCAACCATTGAGATCACGGTGAGCCAGGATGGCCGCTATGCGGTGGGGCAACAGCTTATTGCGGGTTCAGACCTTGTTTCGTTGACAGAAGCGTTGAAACTGGCGCAACAGGACATGAAGGATCCGGTTGTGATTATTTATGCAGATGCGATGGCTGCACATCAATTCGTCATGACCGCCATGCAGGCCGCGCGTGCGGCGGGGATTGGACGCGTGCACTTCGCCACACAGGGTAACGATTGACCGGGCACTCTGTTCGCAGCAGGTTCAGCTTGTGGCTGCACACGCAATGGGACCATTCTGGCTGGCTGAGTCTGGCCATGCGGCCTTTTGAATATATCGTGCAAATCATTCTTTGGGCCCGACGCACGCTTTATCAGGTATTCCCAGCACGGATTTACCATCCACCCCTGCCAGTACTGGTGATTGGCAACATTTTTGTTGGTGGCACGGGCAAAACGCCCGTGGTCATCGCCTTGGTGAAGGGATTATCTGATCACGGCTGGCACCCTGGGGTCATCAGTCGCGGCTATGGTATTCATATTGGTCCCGTTCCCAGACTGGCACGGGGCGATGTGCTGGCAAATGAGCTAGGAGATGAGCCAGCACTGATTGCCCGCCAGACTCAGGCGCCCCTGGCGGTGCATCCGAATCGTCGCAAGGCGATCGAGGCACTGATGCGCGCCCATCCAGAGGTCAACCTGATTGTCGCCGACGATGGGCTGCAGCACCTTGCCATGGCAAGAGATCTTGAAATCATTGTCCAGGACCAGCGCGGCATTGGTAATGGCCGTGTCATGCCGGCCGGCCCACTACGTGAATCCGCCAGCAGAATGCAGACTGTCGACGCCATTATTACTAACTTGCCTGCCGGCGATGCCTCCCCAAAAGATCAAGCGACGCACAACCATACTGATCAATTGCCCACAGTCAGGGCATCTCAGATGCAGCTGAATATTATTGCGATTCGCCACCTCACAGATGGCGAATCGCTCACACCTGAGCAGTTTCTGTTGCGTATGGCGGGACATTGCATCGCTGCGGCGGCTGGCATTGGCATGCCCACCAGGTTTTTTGACAGTCTGAGACGCGCAGGATTCGTGCTTGACCAGACGCTCGCACTTGAGGATCACCAGACTATCGACAGTCGGACTTTTTCAGGCCTGAAGTCTGATCTGATCCTCATAACAGCCAAAGACGCCATCAAATGCGAGGGGTTAGCTGATCCCAGACTCTGGGTTGTAGACGTCTCATCTTCATTTTCTGATCCTGACTTCATCGGCTGGATCAGCAACAGACTGCATCAGGTTTCCCGATCCAGCTATGAGTGTTTACAATAGCAAAATGGAATCAAGACTGCTAGAAATTCTCGTATGCCCGCTATGCAAGGGCCGCCTTTACCCCGATCCACAGCACACCGAGCTCGTGTGCAGGGTTGATCAGCTTGCTTTCCCTGTTCGGGACGGCATTCCTGTGATGCTTGAATCCGAAGCTCGCGCGCTGACCGACACGGATCAAGCGCCAGCCTTATGACCAAATTCGTAGTCATCATCCCTGCCCGCCAGGCGTCCACACGCTTGCCGGGCAAAATGCTGGCCGATATCGCTGGCAAACCAATGGTGATCCGGGTTGCCGAACAGGCGCTGGCATCCGGCGCGAGTCGGGTACTGATCGCCTGCGATCATCCGGACATTGAACGTGCCGCCAAGGACTTTGGTATCCCATCGCTGTTGACCCGAGTCGATCACCCCAGTGGCACCGATCGCTTATCTGAGGCGGCTTGCGCCCTCGGATTGGGTGATGACGAGATCGTGATCAACCTTCAGGGTGACGAGCCGCTGATGGATCCAGACCTGATTCAACAGGTTGCGACCTTACTGGCGGATGATCCGCAGGCTTCGATTGCCACCTGTGCAGCACCTATTCTGAACGCAGAACACCTCTTTAATCCGAACATTGTCAAAGTGGTCTGCACGCAGCGCGGACACGCAATGTACTTTTCGCGTGCGCCCATTCCCTGGCACAGGGATCATCCGGCCCACAGCCAGCAAAAAGAGAGCATTAAAGTCCCTGCCCTGCACCACATTGGCATGTATGCGTATCGCGTCGGTTTCCTTAAGCTTTACCCTGCCTTGCCTGTCGGTACGCTCGAACAGATTGAATCTCTCGAGCAGTTGCGCGCGCTGGAGAATGGATTCACGATTGCAGTCAAAACTGTTGACGCCCACCCGGGGGCGGGTGTTGATACGCAGCAGGATCTCGAACGCGTCAGAAATTTTTATTTGAATGCGCCGCGACTCAGGGTAAGCCAGTAAGTAAAGATTATGCATGACGTGGTGCAATGCGGCATAATGTTTGTCATTCCCTTTAATCAATCAAGACCCAGGAGTCCTCATGCGTCTCATTCTACTTGGCCCCCCAGGCGCTGGAAAAGGCACGCAGGCTGCGTTTATCACTCAGCACTTCGGCATCCCGCAAATCTCAACCGGGGACATGTTGCGTGCCGCAGTTAAAGCAGGGACTCCACTGGGTATCGAAGCAAAAAAAATCATGGATGCAGGTGGACTGGTATCCGACGACTTGATTATCGGCCTGGTCAAAGACCGTCTCACACAGGCCGATTGCCAGAATGGCTACCTGTTTGATGGTTTTCCACGCACCATCCCCCAAGCCGACGCACTCAAGCACGCAAACGTTGCACTCGACTTTGTGATTGAAATTGCCGTCCCCGAACAAGACATCATCGAGCGCATGAGTGGTCGTCGTGTCCATCCAGCCAGCGGCCGCACTTACCACGTGCGCTTTAACCCACCCAAGGTGGCCGAGCATGACGATCTGACTGGCGAGCCACTGGTGCAGCGTGACGACGACAAAGAAGAAACCGTCAGACATCGCCTGACCGTCTATCGGAATCAGACACGTCCCCTGGTTGACTATTACTCTTCCTGGTCAAACGAAGATACCAAGGCTCCAAAATATCGCAAAGTCGAGGGTGTTGGTTCTGTCGACGATATCAAAAGCAAAATTTTCAACGCACTGACTTAATCTATTACCGAGCGGCAGATCATGGATATTGCAAATAAAGTATTTATCGTTACTGGTGGAGCATCAGGTCTGGGCGCGGGCACAGCAAAAATGCTGGCAGCGCATGGGGCACGCGTATTGTTGGCGGACTTGCAGGATGAAGCTGGCGAAGCACTGGCAAAAGAACTCGGCCAGCGTTACATTCATTGCAATGTTGCTCAGGAACAAGATGCACAAGGCGCTGTGGCAGCTGCACTTGAAATGGGAACGCTGTTTGGCCTTGTGAACTGTGCAGGCGTTGCACCCGCTGCAAAAACAGTCGGTAAAAATGGCGCACATCCCCTGGATTTGTTTCAAAAAGTAGTAGGTATCAATCTGATCGGCACCTTCAACATGATTCGTGTCGCCTCCGAGGCCATGAGCAAAAACACACCCGAACCAACAGGCGAACGTGGTGTATTGATCAACACGGCTTCCGTTGCAGCCTACGATGGACAGGTTGGACAGGCGGCTTACGCTGCCTCAAAATCCGGCGTAGTCGGTATGACACTGCCCATCGCACGTGATCTGGCTCCCCTGGGCATCCGGTGCGTCACGATTGCCCCAGGCATTTTTGGTACACCCATGATTTTTGGCATGCCACAGCCTGTTCAGGATTCACTGGCCGCGAGCATCCCCTTTCCTTCGCGTCTGGGACGGCCCGAAGACTACGCCAAACTCGTTCACCAGATCATCACCAACGAAATGCTCAACGGTGAGACCATTCGTCTGGATGGCGCTATCCGCATGCCACCACGATGAGTCTATTGCGTGCGGCAGCAACGGTCAGTGGCTTGACGTTGCTGTCTCGTATCACCGGCCTGGCACGCGACATTATCATTGCACGCGCATTCGGAGCAGGCGCACTGACCGATGCGTTCTGGGTCGCCTTTCGCATTCCCAATTTGCTGCGCAGACTCTTCGCTGAAGGTGCTTTTTCTCAGGCGTTTGTCCCGATCCTGGGCGAAGTCCGTAACCATCACGAAACCGAAGCCGTCAAGCTATTGCTCGATCGCGTCGCCCTCGCACTTTTTTTTGTTTTATGCCTGGTGACTATTGTTGGTGTGCTCGGCACGCCCTGGGTCGTCATGGCCATGGCAAGCGGCCTCACGGAGCCGGATCGGGCGCAGGAGTTACATGCCGCGGTGTGGATGACGCGCATCATGTTCCCCTATATTATTTGCATGTCCCTCACCGCTTTTGCCTCGGGCGTGCTTAACACCTGGCGTCACTTTGCGGTGCCCGCATTTACGCCAGTATTGCTCAATCTTGCGATGATCGGCGCGAGTCTGCTGCTCACCCCCTACCTGCTCCAACCCATTTATGCGCTGGCAATTGGCGTCATGGCCGGCGGCATCGCACAGCTCTCCATTCAGTGGATGGCTCTTGCGCGTCTGGGTTTGCGCCCACGCCTCTCCTGGCGTGTTGGCGAGGCCCTTAAAGATCCTCTGGTTCGTCGCATCATGCGCCAGATGCTCCCCGCCACCCTAGGCGTGTCAGTCGCCCAGATCTCACTGCTGATCAATACAAACATTGCCACCTGGCTCGCAGCAGGCAGTGTCACCTGGCTGTCCTTTGCCGACCGACTGATGGAGTTCCCGACGGCCTTGCTAGGCGTCGCGCTAGGTACGGTACTGTTACCCAGTCTGGCCAAGGCAAACAAAGATACGTCCGGACACCAATATAGTGCGCTGCTAGACTGGGGCTTGCGACTAGTCTTGTTGCTTGGCCTGCCTGCCGCGCTTTGCATGGTACTGATGTCAGAAGGGATGGTCGCGACGCTGTTTCATTACGGCGCATTCAAGGCATCCGATGTGCTCCAGACACGATCAGCTGTGATGGCCTACGCTGTTGGTCTGGTGGGATTATTGATGGTCAAGATCCTCGCACCTGGTTTTTATGCAAAGCAAGATATTCGCACCCCTGTCAAAATTGCCATCGTTGTTTTGATTGCCACCCAGTTGCTGAACCTCGCACTGGTTCCCTGGCTCGCCCACGCAGGATTGGCGCTGGCCATTGGACTGGGCGGCTGCCTGAACGCGACAGCCTTACTCTACGGGCTGCGCAAACAAGGCATCTATCGCCCGCAAGCTGGCTGGCTGAAGTTTCTGACCCAACAGTCGCTCGCGCTCGCCGTGATGGCCGTACCTCTCGGTGCGGGCGCCCATTACCTGAACTGAATCGCCCTACAGACGACTCCAGCACTGAGAATTATCCTGCTTGGAGGGGTCCTGGGTACCGCTTCGGCCGTTTATTTACTCGTGTTGCTGATGCTGGGACTGCGGCCCGCCCACTTCAGGCGCGCGCCCAGTGAAAATAATGTTGGCAAAACAGTAACTTAATGCTATAGTCATGGGCTGTAGTGTTCCGCACTGTACTGTCGCAATCCAGCGCAGCAGTACTCCAGCACAACCAACCATATTTAACTTTTAAAAGATTGATCTCATCACATGGCCAATACCGCCCAAGCTCGCAAACGTGCGCGCCAGTCAGTTGCTACTAACTTGCACAACTCAAGCCTCCGCTCGATGTTGCGTACTGCCATCAAGCGTGTCCGTTCAGCAATCGAAACTGGTGACAAAGCAGCTGCTAGCGATGTGTTCCAGAAAGCTACAGGCGTGATTGATCGCGTAGCTGACAAAAACATCATTCACAAGAACAAAGCTGCTCGTCATAAGAGCCGCCTGTCTGCTGCCATCAAATCACTCGCCTGATTGAATTGATTGGATGAATCGCGAGGTTGATTTCGCGATTCAGCGTTTTTTTACACAACATGTCACCCTTTCATATCGGGATCATTTTGTTAAAGTGAAGACTCGCTGCAACAGTCGTGAATAGTAAACAGCCCTTATTGGGCTGTTTTGCATTTGGTTTGCAGTTTTGTTGTAACGTTGCTTTCATCTCAACTTTTACGATTTCACGGTATTGATCCCATGACAAAAAAACGTATTCTTCAAATCGGATCCCTTTCCGGGTCACCTACCGCTAACGCAGAGCTAGCTGAACGCTACGAAGTCCTGGAGCTCTGGAAAGCAACCAATCCTGCCGCGTTCCTGCGCGAACACGCGCAGGACGTCGAGGTCATCGCGACGTCAGCGGTCATGGGATGCACTGCTGAGGTCATTCAGGCCTTGCCAAAACTGCGCGCAATCTGCAGTTGGGGCGTCGGCTACGACACCATTGATATTGGCGCTGCTGCCGCACGTAATGTGCTCGTCAGTAACACTCCAGAAGTCCTGAATGACTGTGTGGCCGATATTGCCTGGGGATTGCTGCTGGCATGTGCCCGCAATATCGCCTGGGGAGATCGTTTTGTGCGGGCCAATCACTGGGAAAATAAAACCGGCGTCCTTCCCTTGGGTACACGCGTGAGCGGCAAAAAACTCGGTATTGTTGGTTTGGGTCGTATCGGTGAAGCCATAGCCCGCCGTGGTTTTGGCTTTGATATGGAAGTTGCTTATCACAACCGGAATCCTCGCTCTGATGTGGACTACAAGTACTTCGACTCGCTGGTAGAACTTGCTAAATGGAGTGACTTTCTTGTGATCGCAACGGTGGGCGGTGCAAGTACCAAACACCTTATTGACGAGACCGTCCTGCGCGCGCTCGGCCCCAAAAGCATGATCATCAATATTGCCCGTGGCTCAGTGATTGATGAGGCTGCAATGGTGCGATTGTTGGCAGAAGGCGCAGTGGGCGGAGCGGGTCTGGATGTCTTTGAGAACGAACCCAAAGTCCCCGATGCGCTTAAACACATGGATAACGTTGCTTTGATGCCACATGTCGCAAGCGCCACACACGAAACACGCCGTGCGATGCTAGATTGTCTGCATGAAAATCTTGAGTCATTTTTTTCAACAGGTGATGTGATCACCCCTGTCCGTTGAAATAAAACAACGCTCTGGTTACACGGTTGGCTTGCCCGACTGTGGACCAAACACGGTTTTTAGCAAATTATCCGCTGCAAAATCATGGACGAATTTCCAGGCAAGCGGCTCAATGTCGCGCAATCTTTCGTCCACCACGACACAACGCACGCCATCAACCACAGTGGGAATGGCATAGGGGGAGTACGACAGGTGGCTGGCACGCACACCTGCAGGCTTATAAGGCGCAAGTATGCCGGCAAGGCGTTCAGCCCAATCGCTTGGTCTAAAAGTATTGCCGTTTTCTGTTACGCCATAAATGACGAAGGATCGAACTTCTGATGTCATGCACAACCCGTGTTGCTGCGACCAAGCTCAGCGAATTTATGATTCACATGCTTGTGAGCTAGATTGTATATGATTGACCCTTTACACTCATAACAGGCGATCCTGCCTGTGAGTTTTTTCTGTGGAGCCTCAGTAATGACCTCAGCAATTTCGAATACCTACTCTAGACTACCTGTTGCGTTTACGCATGGCAAAGGTGTATGGCTGTGGGATGCTGAAGGACGACGTTATCTCGACGGACTTGCAGGAATTGGGGTTTCGTGTCTGGGGCATGGCCACCCAAAACTGGTTGCTGCGATTAGCGACCAGGCTGCACGCGTGATTCACACGTCAAATATTTATGAAGTGCCTCAGCAAGAGGCGCTGGCAGAACGCATCGTCGCAATATCCGGCATGACAGAAGTTCTGTTTGGCAATAGCGGCGCAGAGGCTAACGAAGCTGCCATCAAGCTTGCCAGGTACTTTGGTCATAAAAAAGGCAATGACTTGCCCACGATCATTACGATGGAATCCTCCTGGCATGGGCGCACACTCGGCACGCTGGCTGCGACCGATAGCGAAAAAGCGCGCAAGGGTTTTGGTCCTCTGCCCGAAGGCTTTATTAAAGTCGCTTACAACGACCTGCAAGCCATCAAACAGGCTGGTGATCAGGAACCACGCGTCGTAGCGGTCCTGCTCGAAGTCTTGCAAGGAGAAGGCGGAATTCGCCCAAGTGATATCGCGTATCTTAAAGAACTGCGCCAACTGTGCGATGACCGCGGCTGGCTGATGATGATCGACGAAGTGCAGTCAGGTATTGGACGGACAGGAAAATGGCTGGCACATCAATGGGCTGAGATCCTGCCTGACGTCGTGGTGCTGGAAAAGGGCCTCGCGGGTGGTGTACCAATTGGTGCCATTGCCGCGCGCGGTCCTGCAGCCAATGTACTGGGACCTGGCTCACATGGCACCACCTTCGGTGGTGGGCCACTCGTCTGCGCGGCAGGTCTGGCGGTCTTCAATGCAATCGAAGAAGAAAAACTACTCGAAAATGCTGCAACGGTCGGTGCTTATCTGAAAGCCGGTCTTGAACGTGAATTAGCTGGCAAGCCCGGAGTGCTTGAAATTCGTGGGCAAGGTCTGATGCTGGGGATTGAACTCGAAAAACCCTGCGGCGAGCTCGTCATGCGTGCGCTCGAAGCCGGCCTGCTGATCAATGTGACCCGTGATCGCGTGGTGCGATTGCTCCCTCCTCTGATTCTCAGCAAGGACGAAGCCGACCAGATCATTGCAATGCTGGTTCCCCTGATTCTGGCGTTTAACGCGCAATAAGCAACCTATCGAGTCCACTATGTCACATGCCGTATCACTACCCGGCCCGCTCAGGCATTTTCTGCAATTCAATGATCTCACCAAAGACGAGGTCCTTTATGTGCTGGACCGTGCGCGCCTGATTAAAGACAAATTCAAGTGCTATGAACCACACAGACCACTCCATGACCGTACTCTGGCCATGGTGTTCGAAAAAGCCAGCACACGCACACGCGTATCGTTTGAAGCAGGTATGTACCAGATGGGTGGCTCAGTCATCCACCTGACCACAACTGATTCCCAACTTGGCCGCTCCGAGCCGATCGAGGACACCGCGCGCGTGGTCTCGCGCATGGTCGATCTGGTAATGATTCGTACCTTTGAGCAGACGCGTATCGAACGCTTTGCTTCGCATTCCCGTGTACCTGTCATTAACGGCCTGACCAATGAGTTTCATCCTTGCCAGATTCTGGCGGATATTTTTACCTTCATTGAGCACCGTCAGGACATAGCCGGCAAAATCGTCACTTGGGTCGGTGATGCCAACAATATGGCTTATACCTGGCTGCAGGCGGCTGAGTTGCTGGGATTTACCCTGCATGTCTCGGCACCGATCGGTTATCGCCTGGACCCTGCCCGGATTGGCTCCGTTAAGCCCGGTGTACTGAAAGAATTCACCGACCCTAATGAAGCATGCAAGGGCGCGCATCTGGTCACCACAGACGTCTGGACCAGTATGGGCTACGAAGCAGAAAACGAAACCCGTCGTCAGGCGTTTGCTGATTGGTCGGTCGACCAGGACATGATGTCGCGCGCGTCCAAAGACGCACTGTTCATGCACTGCCTGCCCGCGCACCGTGGCGAAGAAGTCACCGCCGAGGTGATTGATGGCCCACAAAGCGTGGTCTGGGACGAAGCAGAAAACCGTCTCCATGCCCAGAAAGCCCTGATGGAGTTTCTGCTGCTCGGTCGCGTCGGTTAAAACGCGGGACAGACCAAACAGTTAAAATCATTTCAATGTAATTTACTCTTTAGAGCACCCTATGAGCGATATCAAAAAAGTCGTGCTGGCCTATTCAGGCGGCCTGGACACCTCGGTTATTCTTAAATGGCTGCAGGATACCTATGCCTGCGAAGTCGTGACCTTC
>CANBUF010000018.1 GCA_947372575.1 Alcaligenaceae bacterium
TGATTTTATATCTGCGTTACCAGAGGGCTATCAAAGTTTTCTGGGTGAACGAGGCGTGCGCCTGTCTGGCGGACAAAAGCAACGCATCTCCATTGCCCGTGCGATGCTTAAAAATCCTACGATCCTGCTGCTCGATGAGGCAACTTCGGCGCTGGACGCTGAATCTGAACGTCAGGTGCAGCAAGCGTTAAATATATTGCTACCAGGCAAAACATCTCTGATCATCGCGCATCGACTCGCCACAATATTGCGTGCGGATCAGATTGTTGTGATCGATGCTGGGAGAATTGTCGAGCAAGGCACACATCACCAGTTACTTGAGAAGTCCGGTCTGTATGCCCGCCTGGCCAAACTCCAATTTTCAAATTAATACCATCGCGTAAAAGAATCGATCTCCTCGCGCGTACTGCTGTAAATGTTCAGGGGTGCTGTCTCGTCGGCGTAACCGAGTGACATACCCACCAACAGTTTTTTAGAAGGCGGTATATCCAGAAAATCCCGGACTGCATCCGGGTAATTTGCAAGCGAAGCCTGCATGCAGGTGCTCAGCCCCATGCCATGCGCAGCAAGTGACAGGCTTTGAATAAAAATCCCCATGTCCAGCGTTGACCAGGGCCCGAGCGACTCATCCATAAAAAAGAACAAGACGCAGGGCGCATCAAAAAACTTGAAATTCATCAGTCTGAGTTCATTGCGGCGTTGCGTATCGTCGCGACCCACTCCAAGCGCCTCAAATCTGCGGGCGCCATGCACTTTTGTGCGTTGAGCGATTTCGTCTGGCCAGTACACAGGCGCAGGGACATCTGAGGTGCTTGGCGTTGCCGCGGCAGCTAATCCGTAGAGGATATCGCTTAAGGCATTGCGCTTGTCTCCTGTGACGACTGCGACCTCCCAGGGTTGGGAGTTTGTGTAAGAGGGGCTGCGACTCGCGGCATGCAGGATAGTCTCGAGCGTATCGTTTGAAACGGGGGTTTGTTTAAAACCACGGCAACTGCTGCGACTGATTAATCCCTGGATTAATTCCATATGTCCTCTGTCATGTCTTGTTATTGTTGTGTCGGACCTTAGCCATCGGTTAAGGTGTGAAAAAATATAAGCGCAAAACATAAGAAAGCACAAGATGTTCACCGAGGAGATCAAGAAACATGTCGACTACCCAGCGCCGTAACTTTTTACGTGGACTTGCTACTGCTGCAGGTGTGGGCCAGATAGGTCCTCAGGCCCTGATTGCAGGGGCCTCAACGGTTATCGCCACGCAGGCGATTGCGGCAGGCGAGCACGCGAGCGGCTCAAAAGGTGTCGCGGCCGGTCAGACCCGTACCTTGGCGGAGTTTGCCTCGGCCCTGCGGTTCGAGGATATCCCGGCTCCGATCATTCAGCTGGCCAAAGACGCGATGACCGATACGGTTGCGACCGCGACGTTTGGTGCATCCTTGCCCTGGAGCAAGATGATTGCAGACTATGCGCGCGCGAACGGTTCAGGGGGGCGTGCGAGAATTCTTGGCGTACCTGAAGCACAGGTCCATGCTCCCGCTGCAGCACTGGCGAATGGTGCGTTTGCTCACGCGTTTGAGTTGGATAATCTGACTAAGCCGAACTCTGGCTG
This sequence comes from Alcaligenaceae bacterium, assembly GCA_947372575.1. Next base: position 1,607 of record CANBUF010000018.1, read on the forward strand.
TCATCCTGGTGCGACAGTATTTACCGCGGCACTTGCCGCGGCGCAAGAGCGTGGATCAAGTGGCCGCGATGTGATCACCGCTTTCGTGGCAGGCGTTGAGGTCATGATTCGCATTGGGCGTGCCACCCGCCACAGTCAGGAGGAACATGGTTTTCATGCGCCGGGGACCACAGGACCATTTGGTGCTGCGGTGGCGTGTGCTCATTTGCTCGGGCTCAATGCTGAGCAAACACGCAATGCACTGGCGATTGCCGCCTCGACCGCCAGTGGGCTGCTCGAGTTTGCCAAGTCAGGGACCGGCGGCATGGTCAAGCGCCTGCATCTTGGGCGCGCGGCAGAGTCTGGAGTTCTTGCGGCGAGTCTTGCAAGTGCTGGCTTTACAGGACCAGATACCGCGATTGAAGGCGCTTTCGGATTTCTGAAGGTCTTGTGCCCGGATTACGACATGGATGCATTGACTGAAGGACTCGGTACAACATGGTTGACTCAAACCGTGATGATGAAACGCTACGCTTGCCACATCACTGCGCATACGCCGGTTGAGGGCACGTTAGCTTTGATGAAGCAATACCAGTTCAAGGGCGATGATGTCGCAGCCATCGATATCCAGGCGATTGACCGAGCCATCCGTGTCAATAGCAACGGTCAGCCAAAGGACATATTGCTTGCGCAATACAGTATTCCATTTTGTGTCGCGCTAGCGTTGTATCGCGATCCGGTTGATCCCCGTTCCTTTGATGCCTCTGCCATCGCAGATCCGAAAATCATGGGCATGGCGTCGCGGATCACTATGCGCGCACTGCCTGCGCCCGATAACCGTTCGGATATGACCAGTGTGGTCACAATTACACTGAAGGATGGTCGCATTCTTAGTCAGCGAACGACTGCATTTATGGGGACGCCAGAGCATCCTATGGATCAGGCCGCACTGAAAGAAAAATTCCTGATGTTGACGCGAGATTTTGGTGTCGAGCATATGACGCAGGTCTTTCAAAAAATGCAAAACCTAGAACTGCAGAAAAATGTCGAATGGGTGGGCGCTTCAAATTGAGGCATTGCATGCACTTGAAGTGGGCGTGGAGGTACGACTTTTGGTGTGAGTCGTTCCTTTAAGCTTTAAATTTTTTAATGGATTCATGGGGTTGTACGATCTTTTGCCAAGAGATTTTTTCTTGAGCTCTAGCACGCGCTGCACTGCTTTTGAGCATGAAATGTACGATTGGATTTACCCTTTTCTGAGTGCTAGGATGAGGGAATATAAATAAATTTTGAGCCTGTTTTTTTATTTTGAATCATTCTCTTCGTTCGCTATTACATTGCTTATTCATAAGGGTGCCGCATGTTTAAACGAGTGTTATCTAAGCTGATACTGGGTGCTGCCATCGCCGGTGCTATGGTCGGAGCGCATGCCCAAGACGACAGTAAAGTCTTGCGTATCGTGCCCCAGGCAGATCTGAAAATTCTGGATCCAATCTGGACAACTGCCTTTGTCACCCGCAATCATGGTTACATGATTTATGACACTCTGTTCGGTTTGGATGGTGAAGGTAAAGTCCAACCCCAAATGGTGGATACTTACTCCACCTCGCCGGATGGACTCACCTGGACCTTTACCCTGCGTAAAGGTCTTGCTTTCAGTAATGGCAAGCCAGTGACTTCAGCAGATGTGATCACCTCGATCAATCGCTGGGGCAAGCGTGACGTCTTCGGACAAAAGATGTTTGAATCCATGGCGTCATTTGATGCGATTGATGACAACAGCTTCAAGATGGTCTTTAAGACACCTTTCCCAATGGTGTTGGATGCCTTATCCAAACCGTCCGGGATTGCACCCTTCATCATGGAGAAGGCGACAGCTGAGACACCCGCGGATAAACAGGTCACGGAATATATCGGCTCGGGCCCATATGTGTTCAAGCAGGATGAGTACAGTCCTGGTTCGAAAATTGTCTACACCAAGAACACAAAATATGTTCCCCGTAGCGAACCCGCGAGCGGTACGGCTGGTGGTAAGCAAGTATTTGTCGACCGTGTCGAGTGGGTCATCTTAAAAGATGCGCAAACGATGGCGAACGCGATTTCGAACGGCGAAGTCGATCTGATCGAATGGATGCCTGCTGAGCAATATGCGGCATTCAAGGCAAACCCAAAACTCGAGCTCGTCAAGCCAACCCCTGCTGGTTTATTTGACCTCCATTTGAATCATCTGGTTCCACCCTTTGATAATCCAAAGATCGCACAAGCAGCCATCATGGCGATTAATCAGGAAGCCTTGTTGCGCGCACAATTGGTGAATAAAGATCTTTATCGCACATGCACCTCGATCTATCCATGCGACTCAGCCCTGGCATCCTCTGATTCTGCCTACTTCACGGGCAAGCCTCAGTTTGAAGCTGCAAAAAAACTTCTTAAAGAAGCTGGCTATGACGGCAAGCCTGTGGTCCTGCTCTATCCTGCTGACTTTGCTGTGATCAACAAGTTCCCACCCGTAATGGCGCAATTGCTCAAGCAAGCAGGCTTTAACGTGGACATGCAAGCCATGGACTGGTCGTCACTGATCACCCGTCGCACCATGAAAGAGCCCGCTGACAAGGGCGGCTGGAATATGTTCATGACGGGTTGGTCAAGTGGCGACACGATGAATCCTCTGTTTTTCCCACCTCTCACAGGGAATGGAGAAAAAGGCTGGTTTGGTTGGCCGACAGACCCAAAGCTTGAGCAACTCAAGACCGATTTCTTAAAGGCCACAGATGAGGCGCAACGCAAAAAGATTGCCGCCGAGATCCAGCTAGAAGTCTACGCAACAGGGATCTTCGCACCACTGGGTAATTTTGACTTTTACTCGGTCTTGCGCAAAGGTGTGGTGACAGGGTTGATCACCGCTCCAGTCAATGTCTTCTGGAATCTCAAAAAGAATTGAACATGAAACTCTGGCCTCAGGCGCGGATCAGTTGATCAGCCTCTGAGGCCAGGCTAATAGATTTTCGGGACACTGTATTCATGTTTTTTTTCATTATCCGACGTGTGTTGTCTACGATACCTGTGCTGGTCATCGTTGCCATCATCGTTTTTTTGATGTTGCGCCTGACGCCTGGAGATCCCGCTGCGTCGTTAGTTGGCAACAACGGCACCAGCGCAGATATCGCGAATATCCGCGCAAGCCTGGGTCTTGATCAACCTTTGCCTGTTCAGTTTTATAAGTGGTCATTGCAACTCCTTAAAGGCGACCTGGGCGAGTCGTATTACATGAAGCGTCCCGTCACACAATTGATTGGCCAGCGCATTGGACCAACGCTTTCTTTGTCGTTCCTGACAATGTTCGTGACGATTTTGCTTGCGGTGCCGCTTGGAGTGTTTGCCGCCTGGCGACATGGCGGTTGGCTCGATCGTGCCTTAATGGGATTTTCGGTCGTTGGTTTTTCCATTCCATCTTTCGTGATCGGGTACTTGCTCATTTGGGTAGTTGCCTTGCATTGGCAACTACTGCCCGTACAAGGCTATGTGCCGATCGCACAAGGCTTTGGAGGATGGCTGTCTCATCTCGCACTTCCGGCCTTGACGCTTTCAATTATTTATCTGGCACTGATCGCACGTGTGACGCGCGCTTCTGTCTCGGAGGCGCTCAGCGAAGACTATATCCGTACTGCGCGCTCTAAAGGTATTTCTGAATTGCGCGTACTCACCCGGCATGCTCTGGCCAATGCTGCGGTACCAATTGTGACGGTGATTGGAATCGGTGTGGGCTTACTGATTGGTGGGGTGGTTGTGACTGAAACTGTCTATGCGATCCCCGGGTTGGGGCAGCTTACTGTTGATGCTGTGCTCGGTCGTGATTTTCCGTTGATTCAGGGGATCACGCTTTTCTTTTCTTTTGTATATGTCTTGATCAATCTGCTGGTGGACTTGAGCTATGTTGTGCTTGATCCGCGGATTCGGTATTAATCAAAGATGACTGTCGATCCATGCCTACTCTTCGCGAATCAATCATGACTGCACCTACGGATGCCGTAGCATCACCCGTGCGCAGAAAGCCCTTGTGGCACCGTGTACTCTGTAACTGGTCTGTGCGACTCGGTGGCGGTGTCCTGACTCTGTTAATCATTATGGCGATCTCTGCGCAATGGTTGGGCACCATCGACCCTGTTGCCATGGATCCGTCGAGTGGCAACCTATTGCCAGGTACCACGGCTGAGTTCAATAATTTATCCGGTGATTCGTTCGAACACTTTTTTGTCATGGGTACCGATAGTCTTGGGCGCGATACCTGGAGCAGAATTGCATTTGGTGCAAGAATTTCACTCGCAGTCGGTGTTGCCGTAGCATGTCTGGCGCTCGCAGCAGGGATGCTCGTTGGAATCCTGGCAGGTTATTTCAGACGGCTCGATAACATCATTATGCGCATCATGGATAGCGTCATGGCGATACCGAGCATTCTGTTTGCCATAACCTTGATGGCGCTTTGGCGCCCAACCTTACTAACTGTTGTTGTCGCCATCACGATCCCAGAGATTCCGCGCGTTGCCAGACTCGTGCGTTCAATTGTGCTGTCGATTCGTGAGGAGGCCTATGTCGAGGCCGCAATTTCACTTGGGACGCCGACGGTGATGATTCTAGTCAGACATATTTTGCCTAATGCCATCGCTCCATTACTCGTGCAGGGTACCTACGTGTGTGCCTCAGCGATTCTGGTAGAAGCCATCCTGTCATTCCTAGGCGTCGGATTGCCACCAGACATTGCAACCTGGGGCAACATCATGGCTGATGGACGCACACAATTTAATCAATTCCCCCAAACAGTTTTGTTTCCTGGAATTTTTTTGGCCCTGACGGTGTTGTCAGTCAATATCCTGGGTGATGGATTGCGCGATACGCTGGATCCAAAGTTCAATAAGCGTGGCGGCTAAGTTCATGACGCAAACAAATTCCGCAGTCTTAAAAATCGATCACTTGACGATCGATCTGCCTTCGAGTGCAGATCGACGTCACGCTGTACGAGAGATATCTTTTCAGGTCGCAAAAGGAGAAATTGTCTGTTTAGTGGGTGAGTCCGGCTCCGGGAAGTCCGTGATCGCTCAGGCTGTGATGGGCTTGCTCCCTCAGACACTTCGTCATGCCAATGGTCGTATCGATTTATTAGGCGAAAGCATTCTGGATCTCTCAGAGGACAGGCTGCGACAGTTGCGTGGGGCAAGCATGGCGATGGTGTTTCAAGAGCCGATGACTGCCTTGAATCCCATTATGTCCTGCGGTGCCCAGGTCGATGAGATGCTCGCGCAGCATACCCACCTGAGTGCCCGCATCCGGCGAGCACGGATCATCGAAATCTTTCAACAGGTCAAGCTCCCAGACCCAGAGCGGATGTATGCCTCGTATCCGCATCAGCTTTCTGGCGGACAGCGTCAGCGTATTGTGATTGCGATGGCGCTGATTCTCAAGCCCGCATTGCTGATTTGTGATGAACCCACCACTGCACTCGATGTCACGACGCAGGCTGAGATACTTAAACTCATTGCTGAATTGCAACGTGGCAGTGATACCGCAGTTTTGTTTATTACCCATGATCTGGGTGTCGTTGCAGAAATTGCTGATCAAGTGGTCGTGCTGCAATTAGGCGAAATGGTCGAGCAGGGTGCTACACGCCAAGTCCTGCAGCAACCGCGCGAACCTTATACGCAAATGTTGCTTGCTTCTGTGCCCGGCTTAGTGCCACGTGATCGTCCGCCTGTGCGTGAGGCGCCAGCCTTGATTCGCACGAACGGATTGGTTAAAACCTATACCTCGGGTGCCTGGCCGCGTCGCAAACATACCGTGTACGCTGCAAGCGATGTGAGCCTGCAATTGTTGCCCGGCGAAACAGTTGGAATTGTCGGGGAATCAGGCTCAGGTAAGTCGACCGTCGCGCGATGCATCGCGCGATTGATTGAGCCGACTGCCGGTGATATTTATGCAAATGGCTTATCTGTGGCGAATTTGCAGGGCAGGGATTTAATCCCGCTCAGACGCGTGGTGCAAGTGGTATTCCAGGACCCTTATCGCTCATTGAATCCACGCCGTACTGTCGGGCAATCAATTATTGAAGGGCCCACTAATTTTGGGGTCTCGGTGGATGAGGCCTGGACGCGTGCAGAGGAACTGATGGCCCTTGTGCGACTTAAACCTGATGCGTTGCATCGTTATCCCAGCGAGTTTTCGGGTGGACAGCGTCAGAGGATATCGATTGCACGCGCACTCGCGTGTGATCCGCAAGTCCTGATCGCCGATGAGGCAGTCTCAGCACTGGATGTTTCAGTACAGGCGCAAATTCTGGATTTGCTCAACGACATTCAGCAAAAACTTCAAATTGGTATTCTTTTTATTACGCACGACTTGCGTGTGGCTAGTCAGATTTGTGATCGTGTGATTGTTATGCAGCGAGGCAAAATTGTTGAGCAAGGAGCCATTCGTGACGTGTTTGTGCATCCTCAGCACGCCTATACTCAGGCGTTACTCGCCGCGGCACCTGGCCGCGACTTTGCCTTTGGTATTGCTTAGTCTTCGGCGAGCAATCCTGTGATCGCGGCAGAGATGAATGTCGCGTCCCCAACGTTCGCGATGGGGAATCCAGCTCTGTGACCCCACACTGATTCAATGGGCAAGAGCCTTGCACGTGACATCTGTTGAACTTCGAGACGGTTGTCCTCGACCTGAAAATACAGATCCGTCACGCTAGGCATGATGAGGGCATTCGCAGTGATGGCACCCAGGGCTGCTTTAAAGTCACCGTTATAACGATCATTGGCAGCGATGTTCGCATGCTGCCAGGTCCACATATGTGCGACGAGATTGTTTGCGTCACGTTTGAGGAAGTTTGCCTCCCAGGACATGATGAGAAAATCTTCTAAGGAAGAAAAGCCCGCCGTGCGCCAGACCTCATCACGATAAAACGTCTGTGACATGGCCATTGCTGCGTAATTGCGTGCCATCGCGCGTAAACCACGCTCGGGGCGCTGAACAAAACTTCCATTCTGATAGGCTGCATCCGCGGTGAGTGTGGCACGCACCCCTTCGATAAAGACTTGATTGTGAGGCGAGCATTTTGCCGCACCGCAGAGCACTGCAAGGCGCTTGACCATTGCAGGATAGGCCGCAGCCCACTCATACGCCTGCAATCCTCCCATCGACCAGCCTGTCGCGAGTTCCAGAGAGTGAATGCCAAGTTCCTCTGTTAATAATTTGTGTTGAATAAAAACATTGTCTGCAATAGTGAAGTTAGGCCAGCGATTGCCACTAAAGGGTTCGACTGCATTGCTAGGCGATGACGACAAACCATTACCAAACAGATTGGGAATGATTACAAAATATTTTTCTGTATCGAGTGCCTTGCCTGGGCCGACTTGCCAGAGTACATCTGTATGCTGGGCACCGAAGGGCGTCATACACAGGATGACATTTGATTTGCTCGAGTTGAGCTGGCCAAACGTTTTGTATGCCAGTTTGGTGTCACGATAAGTGATACCCGATTGCAGCACGATATTGCCAGCATTAAAAATTGAATAATCGTTCATGTGAGGGCTACTGCCTTTTAGTGCGTGAGATAAAGAGAATGGTGTGTGTTTGAACGCTTGGTCATTATCGTGTGCGGGATGGATACACCGTGTCGCTGTCCAGTGGGTAGACAGGGCGCGAGATGCTTGCAAAGGGAAAGATTGAATAGTCAGAGCTGGTTACCCCCCCTCCATCACACTCGACGACTGACTTGGCAATCGGTACAAAAACCGGTCTGCAATACATGCGGGATTTGAGCAATACATATGAGTACTTTGTCGGATCAATGCCGATATGTTCAAAGATGCCAAGATCCCAGTGCTCATGCGGCGTTTCTGTGACGATGATCTGTGCAGCAGGGGTGTCGAGCCGAACGGTTCGCCCCATTCTCATGCGTTGTCCTGTATAGGTCGGTCCACTCATGATGTATTCGCCATCCGTGATCCGTGAGATCGTCCCCGTCAATTCTCGCGATATCGGGTGGATGCCCAGCTGGGTGAGTGGGACTTTGTTACCGATCTTCAGTGTGACGGTCTGGCCAACTCCGGCACTGATCATAATTTCGACGGCCTCGGGATCACAGATCGGACCAACGGCGATGTCGGCCAGGCCTTGTGCCAGGGCTTCGTGTAAGACATGCATATCATCGCAGGTACCGCCCGACATGCAGTTGTCCCCGTGATCCAGGAGTAGAACGGGACCCGATCCGGGCTGCGCAGCCAGCTCCCTTGCCCGACTGATCGAGGTTGAGAGGGGTTCGCTGTGGTAGATGAATCCCTGGCGATTCTCCCAGATGTAATCTGCAATTTTATCGGCTGTTTTTTCAGCAGCCTGCTGATCGCCATCAGCGACCACGACCACACTGATGCAGGGTGCCGCAATATCGGCCAGGGAAAAGCCAGCGAGCACCGATACGCCAAGCATCCCGCTGGCTTCGGCCTCTTTAGCCATATTGACGGCGTGGTGCATCGGACCGAGATCGGTACGACTGCAAAGTGTATGCACCATCAAAGGCAGCCTGCGCCAGGCCATTACGGGGTGAGCGCGGCCGGCAATTTTGTCGAGTAGCAATCGCCCCGCATGTTCTCCCGTCTCGTACATATCGATATGTGGATAGGTTTTAAAACTAATGACGACATCTGCATGATTGATGATGCGATCTGTCATCTTGCCGTGCAGATCCAGCGCCACGGCAAGGGGAGCGTCGGGTAGTACCTCACGGATGCGCTCAAGAAGCATGCCCTCACCATCGTCGGTGTTTTCGGCGACCATCGCACCATGCAGATCCAGCATGACAGCATCGCATCCCCGGGCCGCAGCAACAATTGTGTCGCAGATATGGCTATAGGCAGAGGCTTGCACCCGCGCGCTTGGATTTGCTGTCGCACTGATTGCGACGACTACTTCATGCCCAGCGGCTTCGGCCAGGTCAATAAATGCACCAATGCCGGTGCGTGTGCCTCTCACTGATTGATACGCCTCGTCACCGTACAGCGGGCCATTGTCACCAAACGAGGCCAGTGGCGTCTCAATCGGTGAAAACGTATTGGTTTCGTGATTCATGCGTGCGAGCAGTATTTTCATGGTGGAGACTAAACCTGGTTGGGTGTCAACGAAAACTTAGGAAGCAATTGATATTGGATATTGGATATTGGATATTGGATATTCGATATTGATTATTGGATATTTAATTTAAGTTAGGTTTTAAAGCAAGTTGCGTGCCGGAATCGTATTGCTCAGCTTTCATACCTAGCCCAGAGGTGCTCAGGAGTCACGTATTGCTACTCGACTTTTATGTGGGTTTTACAATAGCGGGTGGCACGTCATGCAACAGTGTTAAAGTTTAGGGTGCAAGAATGGTCAAATCATAACTATGTTTTCTGTCGAAACCCTCTATCCATTATCGATTGCCTTGCATCTCACCAGTGCAGTTCTGGTGTTTTTCTTTGAACGAAAACAGCGTGATGTCTCAGCCAATATTTGGATTGCTGGCACACTGCTATTTACCCTTGGAATGATTTTTATTCTGCCCGTCTGGCAATTGCCGCCATTCGTTCGGTATTTCGTCGTGAACTTCTGTGCGCTGTATTCCACATTTTTATACGTATACAGCCTTCAGTATCTCGTGGTTGGTCGATACAGTATCCAATGGGGAGGTTTGGTTTTTAGTGCGATTGCCGCAGGTACCATTTTCTTATTGGTTCATTTTTCACTCAAATATCTGATTGGACCCACTGCTGGCCTTATTTTTGCTGCGGTGAGTTTTTGGGCCTATCGACAAATTCAGGTATGCCTGAAAAAATTGAACAATACTTTCCTTAAAGTAATGGGAGGGTTGTTTTTAGCAAGCGCTGTGATCTGGTTTATCAGAATTCCACTCTCGCAAATCTATGCGTTTGATCTCGCGGTTGATCCAAATCACATTAATTTTGTACTAGTGTTCTCTGCAATGCTCCTTGTTTTTCTGAGGCAAGTGACTTACTTCATGTTACGCATGAGTCTTTCGCACGATCAGTCACTCCGGCAAGAAAACACCCGATCCGTCTATATCGAAGAGCAAATGCTTAACAGCCTGAATGCACTGTCTCTGGCTCGGGACAATGAAACAGGCAACCACATTTTGCGAACACAAAATTATGTTCGGGCGCTTGCTCTAAAATTACAGGCGCAGGGAGTGTATAAAAGTGAGTTGTCGGATAGCGCGATCGAACTCATGTATAAAGCCGCGCCACTTCACGATATTGGTAAAGTAGGTATTCCTGACAATATTCTGCTTAAACCGGGCGCACTGGATGCAGCAGAGTGGGAAATCATGAAAAACCATACGTTCATAGGTGAGACAGTATTGTCTGCCACCGCAGCCAATGGAGAAATACAAACGTCCCTGATGCTCAAGGCGATAGAGATTGCAGGTGGGCATCACGAAAAATGGAATGGTACCGGTTACCCGCGCGGATTAAAGGGTAAGGAAATTCCGCTGTCGGCTCGCATTATGTCCGTGGCCGACACCTATGACGCACTGGTGACCCGACGGGTCTACAAAAGGCAATGGACACACCAAGAGGCTGTTGACGAAATCCGTTTGAATGCCGGTGTGAATTTTGATCCAGCAGTGGTAAGCGCCTTTCTGGAAATTCAGGAGGAGTTTCAAAGCATTGCTGAAGTAAATCGTGATGAGGAGTGAGTAGGTGATGACCATTTATTGCAGGGCAACATTAAGGAACGAGGCATGCTTGGTGTGACAGATTATGGTGCGTTTGTGATTGCCATTATCATTTTGTTGTTGATTCCTGGCCCAGGCAACCTCGCACTCATCACCTCAACGAGCAAAGGTGGTATCAAGGGAGGACTTGGCGCAACACTCGGTGTCATCACCGGAGATCAGGTCTTATTGTGGTGTGCGCTGGCGGGGCTCTCTGCCTTGCTCATCAACTACCCGGCGGCGTTTCATGGTGTGCAGTGGTTGGGCGCTGCTTATTTGGCGTACATGGGTAGCAGAATGCTGTTCGCCAAACCAGGTGCAGCACCCATCCTGAATATCAAACCCTATCATTACATGCGCCAGGCACTTGCCATCACGTTACTCAATCCTAAGGCAATCGTGTTCTATATGGCGTTTTTTCCAGTATTTGTGGATCCAGTTCATCACCAAGGCTTTACCA
>CANBUF010000019.1 GCA_947372575.1 Alcaligenaceae bacterium
GAACCATCAGAAATACGGCGAAGGTAATGCCGATGAGCAGTGCCATGAACTTGCCCTTGTCATTGACCAGGAGCTTGAAGCCAATGCGAACGATCCCTGAATGTTTCATTTGTCAGGCCCCTTGTCGCGTGTGGCTCCAGGAGCGCTCCACCAGCCACCCCCGAGTGCGACGAACAGTGCGACGGTATCCTGATGTCTTTGCGCAATGGCCTGTAAAAAGGCGATATTGGCCTGGTGCAACTGAATGTCGGCAAACAGAACATCCAGATAGGAGATCAGTCCTGCACGGTAATTCACTCCAGCAATTTTCAACGCCTCATCTGCGCTATTGCTTGCCTCAAGCAGAGCCTGGACAGCCTGCGCATCGTATTGCAAGGCAGTGAGGCTATCAGCGACCTGCGCAAAGGCGGTCAGTACCGTCTGACGATAAGTTTGTTGCGACTGCTCAAAAGCATCGATCGCTGCCTGCCGTCCGAACCATAGCGCACCACCCTGAAACACTGGAAGCGACGCGCTGGGACCTATGCTCCAGAAGGTCTGGCTGTCTGGAGTGAGGTTGGCAAAGGAAGAGGAGCTCGTACCATACGTCCCCGACAGACTAAAGCTCGGAAACATCGCTGCAGTTGCGACACCAATGTTTGCACTCGCCACGTGCATTTGTGCCTCCGCAGCGAGAATATCTGGGCGCTGTCTGACCATTTCCGAAGGAAGACTGACAGGGATGTTTGTCGGTAAATGCAGTGCTGCCAGATCAATATCAGGCAGTTTGACTGCGGAGGGTTCAAGGCCTTGGAGTGTGGCAAGCAAGTGTTCGGCCTGACTGACTTTTTGTCTAAGCGGGGCGAGGGCTCCTTCATTGCTGGCAATCAGGCTGCGCAGTGTCAATACGTTGGAAAAAGGAACGGTGCCAGCGGTGACTTGAGCTTCTGTGACTTGAAGTTGCTCACGTTCAAGTTTGAGCATTTCTTCAGTCGACTGTATCTGGGCAAGATAGGCGGCCCGTGCGATCGTTGTATTGACAACGTTGGCAGCCAGGGTGATGTAGGCGGCTTGCGTCAGGTCGCGCTGATTTTCGACCTGGGCTTTGAGACCTTCGACTGTGCGTTGACTGCGCCCGAACACATCAATCGCATAGGAGATCATCCCGCTGATCGTCATGAGGTTGAAGATCGAGGTCAGAGACGTTGATCCTTGCTGGATGGGTGCATTCTGGTAGCGGCCTGCGCTCGCCGACAGGCTGAGTTGGGGGTAGAACACTCCGTAGCCTGCCTGCAGATTATCCTGACTGCGTCGCAGACTCGCTTGGGCGGCCTGGACTGTCGGATTGTTTTTCATCGCGTTAGCAACAATCTGGTTGAGCGCGTCGGATTGAAAATATTTCCACCAGTCGGCAGGGACCTCCTCGCCAGAGATAAAACGCTGCGACGTGCCGGCTGCAGTAACGGTCTGATTCGGTAGCGTCTGTTCGGTATAGCGCTCGGTGGTCGGCGGAGCAGGTCGGACAAAGTCAGGACCGACTGCGCAGCTGCATAAAGCAAGCGTTGAAAAGACAACAATGCCGCGCTGACAGATCGAGGCTGTCCATCCCGTATCAAGCTTACGTACGGCCTGTGCGTTAGTGGTCGCGCGGGACATTTTTTTGCCCTATGAAAACATCAACCAGTTGACCTGGATATATGTTGGCAATTTTTTCCATCTTGAATTTGAAAATAATCGGCAATACACGCAGGTCCACCCGTTCCTGGCGTTGATCGGATAGTGCGATCTTTGGCGAGACGTAAGGCTGGATTCGATCAAATTCAAGAGCGATCTTAATATCTGTGCCTCGAATCATGAGCATGGCCTGCATCTGGTCAGGAGGCGGCAAGCGTGAAACAAGGATCTCATCGACATAACACCTGACTGCCAGGACTTCTTGCAACGCTCCCATCACCACTATTGGCGTCGCCATCTGAGTGTAGCTATTGAATATGCCGAGAGGTGAGACATAACTGCCTGGCGCGGCATTGACTGCCAGAACAATGCCATCGTTCTGCGCTTTGATCGTATATTTGGCTAAGAGTGCCTGGGAGGCCTCGAGCGATTTTTCGAGGGACTCGAATTGTTTTTGCTGATTGAGAATCTCGTAACTCCAGGCACCTGCTTGGGTCAGATCAAGCTGCTTGCGTGCGAGGTCCAGTGCGGCTTGCGCCTGACTGACCGCGTCCTGTGAGGAGTCCAGAATATCCTTGCTGATTGCTTTGGGGTTCAGATTAAAAGCTGCCCGGCGTTTATCGTACTGATTGCGGGCAATCATGAGATTGGCGCGTGCCAGTTCGACTTGAGCCTGAGCCACGGACAGCACCTCTTTGCGAGGCTGTGCCTTGAGTTCATTGAAGGTGGCTTCAGCAGCCTGGGTTTGTAATTTGATTTGCCCGACCGTCGCCTGTTGAAGCGTGTCGTCTATCGTGAGCAATACGGTGCCACGTGCTACCTTTTGTCCCTCTTGCGCATACACATGCGTGATCGTGCCTGAGACGTCCGGATAGATGTTGATATTCGAGCCTCCCCCTTGCACACTTTCTACAATGCCGTTGGCATAAATCGCATTCTCAAAGGGGCTGCTAATTGGACTGAACAGGGGGGGCTGGGGTTTGTCGTGCTGGCTCAGTACATAGGCAGTCAATAGTCCCGCGAATACACCTAGAAAGGCCAGCACAAAAATAATTTTTTTATTCATTCTGTACCTTTGTCGAACCCGGTAATTCGACCATTTTCCATATGTACGATCCGGTCTGCAAACTCATTGATCCGTGCGTCGTGCGTCACAATCAGAATACAGCGATTTGCAGTCAAAATCTCCTTTTTTACAAATGAGAGGATCATTCTTCCCGTGTCACCATCGAGCGATGCCGTGGGCTCGTCGAGAATTAGGATGTCGGGGTTGCCAATAATTGCTCGGGCAATCGCCACACGCTGTTGTTCTCCGCCGGAGAGTTTGTATGGTGGCACTTCGGCTCTGTTTTCGAGGCCAACAACAGTCAGGATTTTTTTTGCTGCTGCGATAGACAAGTCCCAGTTCTGTTCTTTGAGAATAAGTGGGATGGCAATATTTTCGACGGTCGTGAGCCTGGGAAATAGGTGGTAGTCCTGAAACACAAATCCGATCGTGTTCAATCGAAAGTTCGCAAGGGCATTGGCCTCAAAATTCCAGATGTCTGCGCCGTTAACGAGAACGGTACCGGCATCCGGGCGCAGGATGCCCGATACCATGCTCAGGAACGTAGTCTTGCCACTGCCCGAAGGGCCAACGATGAAAACCATTTCACCAAAATGTGCGACAAAATCCACCTGATCCACCGCAGTCATCCTGGCCTGACCTTCGCCAAAGAATTTAGTTAACCCTCTGGCTTCCAATGCGGGATGCCTGACAGACTGATCGACCTGATCCGTTGGGACGATTGTGGTTGGTTCATTCATACGAGATTCGCTGCGCCTCATCTACCGACAGGTTATCTCATTGTGTGTTGGTCGGGTGATCCTTTGGAGGGTTAATTGACTGTGGCTTGATATCCCGCAAGGATTCTTTCAGTTTTTGACTCACGAGGAAGGTGCTCAGCATTGAATACAGTGCTGCTCCTGAAATCGCCGATGAAAAAATCCCGCAAATGGCAATGAGAACAGGGAGTGTTCTCCAGGCTGGATTGACCACGAAGTTCCCATAACCAAGCGTGGTGTACATCTCACCGGCAAAATAAAACGCATTGAGTGGCCCCTCGATTGCCTGGATGCATACTGTCACATAAGCCCAGACCAGGATATCAACAATATGACTGAAAAAAATCACATTGATCACAACAAAGTACAGTAAGCCCGCCAAAAATATACTGCCGGGTTTGACGTATTTACTGACCACGCGATGGAACATCACGGTCAGCATGAGCACAAACATGCCATGGAACGTCAGCAAGAGGATCAGCACCATGACCAGCCCGTAGGGGAATAGCTCGTCCCTGTGCAAGGCATGAAAAAGCGTTGTCAGGAAATCCGCTACGTTGGGGAGTGGGTCTCGTTCGAACGCTTCTTGTAGTTGGCTCAATTCATTCATATTTATCACTTTCGCATGGGCTTTCATCACACAAGGGACACTCTCACTTAAACTATACAGATAGTCACGCTGTCAGGAGTCAGGTTGATTCGTTTTTTGGATGTTACCAAGCGGTTAAGTGAAGAGTTTGTGCTTAAAAACCTCACGTTAACTATTACGCAAGGCTCAACCACGGCGGTGATTGGATCCAGTGGTTCGGGGAAATCCACGCTGCTGCGGTTGATCAGTGGCCTGATTCACCCGGACCAGGGTACGATTTTTGTGAACCAACACAATATTGCGCAAGCTGATCTGTCGGTTTTACGTCGACAGATCGGATTCATGGTGCAGCAGGGTGGGCTCTTTCCACATCTGGATGCGGCGCAGAATGTCCTGATTCTCGGCCATTACCTAAAACTTAAGGCGGTTTGGCTTGAGCAGCGCTTGGACACGCTTTGTCAACTCGTCTCGCTGCCAGTCAGCCTGATGCAGCGCTATCCTCATCAGTTATCTGGCGGCCAGCGCCAGCGCGTGGCACTGATGCGCGCGCTGATGCTGGACCCCCCGATTTTGTTGCTGGATGAACCGCTCGGTGCGCTTGATCCGATTGTTCGCAGTGACTTGCAGTACGAATTAAAAGAATTGTTTGCAAAGCTCAATAAAACCGTAGTGCTTGTCACACATGATCTGAACGAAGCGGATCGGCTCGCCGGGCGACTTGTGCTGATGGATCAAGGCCAGATTGTCCAGGATGGGACGTTTCGGGATCTGGTGGATCGGCCTGCAACGCGCTATGTGGAGCGATTTGTCTCTGCCTGGCAACATCGCAGTGATCAGGTGCAAGGGGGTGCGCGATGAGTCTCTGGTTGCGTATGCTGCTGTGCTTATGGATGGGACTGTTCGTACCCCTACATCTGGCGATTGCTGAGACACTTGCCACGGGGGGTGAACCTACCCTGACCGTCGGCTCCAAACGGTTTACGGAGTCGTATATTCTTGGGGAAATCATCGTACGGATTGCGACGCAGGTGGGGGAGGCGCGTGTCGTGCTTCGCCCCGGTCTGGGCAACACGGGGATCTTGATTGCTGCCCTGAAAAGCGCAGAGATTGATCTGTATCCCGAGTACACCGGTACGATCGTGCGTGAGATTCTTCATAGTCCGACTCCGCTGAGTCTGGCAGAGATGAATCAGCAGCTCGCTCCACTGGGGTTGGCCGCGAGTGTCCCTCTTGGTTTTAACAATACTTATGCGTTGGCGATGCGCGAGGATCTGGCTGAACAGCTCCATATTCGCACGATTTCGGACCTTAAAAATCATCCTGAACTCAGACTGGGTTTAACGCAGGAATTTATTGGTCGTCAGGATGGTTGGCCTGGTCTGAAAGCGCGCTACGGTTTGCCTTATCCGACGCCTCGCGGTATCGATCATGGCTTGATTTATGGTGCAATCGATGCAGAACAGGTCGACGTCATGGATGCCTATACGACCGATGCCATGCTTGAGCGTTACCCCATTCGTATCTTGCAGGATGATTTGGCTTATTTTCCTGACTATGAAGCGGTCTTGTTGTATCGGGCAGAGCTGCCCACGCGATTGCCTCGCACTTGGACCGCCCTAGGCGTTCTGGCACACGCATTACCCGCGAGTGAGATGATTAAGCTCAACAGCCAGGCTGAGCAAGGAAAAATCAGTGTGCGACAGGTTGCACGGGATTATTTGAGTTCGCGCAGCATCACGACTTCCAGCACGACTGCCAGCGCGATGCCAGGGGTAGGATATGTCGCGACGCACGCAAGCCCGGTCAGCCCATGGCAGCATTTCCTGCAAACGATGTTTGCCGATGATTTCTGGCGACTCACGCGTGAGCATATTATGCTGGTGATGAGTGCCCTGATGATTTCGATTTGCGTGGGTGTACCGCTTGGCGTGCTGGCGTATCGGTTCGGCGTGATCCGGCAACCTGTACTCGGTTCAATCAGCGTGATTCATACGATTCCCTCGCTGGCACTCTTTGCCCTATTTATCCCGCTGCTCGGAAGGATTGGATTTGCGCCTGCCATTTGCGCACTGGTGCTCTATGGCTTGTTGCCCATAGTGCGCAATACCTATTCCGGACTGAGTGACATTTCGGCTGAAATCAAGGAGTCGGCACAGGTGCTTGGGCTCGGATCACTCTACAGACTTTTGCATATTGAACTGCCACTCGCTTCGCGCAGTATTTTGTCAGGTATCAAAACTTCTGCGATTATTAACGTTGGAACCGCTACGATTGCCGCCTTTATCGGTGCCGGCGGTTTTGGTGAACGTATCGCCCAGGGGCTTGCACTGAACGATAATGTGATGTTACTGGCCGGTGCGATCCCTGCTGCGGCGCTTGCACTCATTGTGCATGCCACGTTTGAGTACCAGGAGCGCTGGCTTGTCCCTAAAGGGTTACGGGCCGAACCGAATCGGTCAATCGGTGCGAATAAAAGTTCACGCGGACAGAAATTCACGCGGACAGAGATTGAATGACTGACTTCAATGATTACGCGCCTTATCCCCAGCCTCAGGTGCTCCGGGACTGGCTGGATCAGACCCAAGACAATACCCTGAGTCTGATGGACGACATGACGCAGGCGATGCTTGCTGTCGAACCAAGTCCTTGCGTCAATCTGCCACTGTGGGAGTTTGGGCATGTGGCTTGGTTCCAGGAATTCTGGGTGCATCGCGAGGGTGATGTCCTGCTTCCCGCGAGCTTGTCCGATGCGGATCATTTGTACAACTCGTCTGATATTGCGCACGACACCAGGTGGTCGCTCTCTTTGCCAGATCTTGGACGCACGCGCGCCTACCTGGTCGAAGTGTACGCGCGCACGCGTGATGTATTGAACGCTAAAGTGCAAGCAGAGCGCGCTTACTTTATTGAGCTCGCGATTTTTCACCAGGACATGCACAACGAGGCCTTTTGCTATACCCGACAAACTCTTGGGTTTGCCTTGCCAGAAAAATTCAAAGATCGGTTTGCACAAAAAAGTGCTGACGCGCATGCGCTGAATCAACGTTTGCGTATCCAGGGTGACTTGTATTTTGAACGTCAGGACATCGAGCTCGCTGCGCAGCCAGGTTGCGGATTTTTCTTTGATAACGAAAAAGGGCGACATCGCCAGACTTTGGAGCCTTTTGCAATTTCTCCCTGTATGGTCACACAGGGAGAAATCATGCAATACCTGGACCAGCGTCATCCGCCGATTGTGCCCAGTTACTGGGAGCGGCGCGAGCAAGGCTGGTTTAAAAAACACTTCGACCAATGGGTTATTGTTGCCCCGCACGAGATCGCTACGCATCTCAGCTATGATCTTGTTCAGGACTATTGTGACTGGGCGAATCGCAGATTGCCGACCGAAGCAGAGTGGCAGTGTCTGGCGCAGAGCCCCCACTGGCAGGCAGGTCAAGTTGCGCATTCCTTTGCCTGGGAATGGACTTCATCTGTTTTCCTGCCGTTTGCGGGGTTTTCGCCTGATCCCTACCGCGATTATTCTGCCCCCTGGTTTGACGGGACCTACCAGGTACTGCGTGGAGCGAGCTGGGTGACACCAACCAGAATGCGGCGATCAGGTTATCGAAATTTTTATCAGAAAGCACGTTCAGATATTTTTTGCGGATTTAGAACCTGCGCAAAATAAGCAAATCTGAATCGTTACGAATTAAAGGAAAATTAAAAATGACTAATTCAACTATTCGCCTCACCTCACTGTCACATGGTGGTGGCTGTGGCTGCAAAATTGCTCCAGGAGTACTGAGCGATATTCTTAAAGCATCGCCCTTTAGGAATCTGCCCGCGGCCTTGCTTGCGGGGAGTGAAAACAACGAAGATGCCGCGGTTTATCAATTGAACGAACATCAGGCCATTATCGCAACAACGGATTTTTTTACGCCAATCGTCGATGATCCTTTTGATTTTGGCCGGATTGCTGCGACCAATGCGATTTCAGATGTGTATGCCATGGGTGGGCAGCCAATTTTTGCGTTGGCGTTGTTGGGTATGCCGATCAACGTCCTGCCTGTCGAGGTCATCCAGAAGATCACCGCAGGGGGTGAATCGGTGTGTGCCGAGGCGGGGATTCCGATTGCGGGTGGTCACTCGATCGACACAGTCGAGCCGATTTATGGGCTGGTCGTGTTGGGTATCGTGCACCCTGATAAGCTCAAGCGCAATAGCGGTGCACAGGTCGGCGACAGCCTGATTCTGGGCAAACCGCTCGGCGTCGGTGTGTTGAGCGCCGCGCTCAAACAGCAAAAGCTTTCCGACGAGGGTTATGCGGCGATGATCCGCTACACCACCAAACTCAATACGCCTGGAGTTGCGCTGGCTGATATGCCGGGTGTGCATGCATTGACAGATGTCACGGGGTTTGGACTGGCAGGTCATTTGCTAGAAATGTGTCGCGGTGCAAAAGTCCAGGCACAGTTGCAATGGAAGGATATTCCGCTGATTCCCCAGGCAGTCGAGTTTGCACGACAAAATATTGTGACGGGCGCTTCAGCACGTAACTGGACTGGCTTTGGAGACGGTGTGCAACTGGATAGTGGGATTGAGGACTGGCAGAAAAATCTGCTGACAGATCCGCAAACCAGCGGGGGCTTGTTGCTTGCCTGTTCGCCAGAGTCGGAGCAAGCGGTGCTTGAGCTATTCAAAAAGCATGGCTTTGAGGATGCTCGCAAGATCGGTGTGGTGACCTCTGGCTCAGGGGTGGTTGTTCGCTAGCCAGTTTTGGTGATTGTTCATATTTATGGTGATTATTCACCCAAGGCTCGGCATTCGTATCGATTGCAAGACTTTACACTTCAAGGTTCATCATGACATCACGTCCAGTAATGACTTCACGTTCGGAAATGACTACACGTTCGGAAATGACTTCACGTCCAGAAAAATTACAAAACACCTTCAGCCGCTTTGTCTGTCGGCTGGGTGTTTACCTGGCCTGCCTGCTGTGCCTGCCTGTCGCACATGCACAAACGGTCCTGCGCGTGTCGGCCATTCCGGATGAATCTCCCACAGAGTTGCAGCGTAAATTCAAACCCCTTGGCGAATATCTTGCAAAAGAAATCGGCATGCCGGTTGAGTTCATTCCTGTTACAGACTATGCAGCAGTAGTCGAGTCCCTGGCCACCGACAAGATCGATATGGCCTGGCTGGGTGGCTTTACCTTTGTACAGGCAAAGATCCGCACCAATGGCACAGCTATCCCCATCGTGCAGCGTAAAGAAGATGAAATTTTTACCAGTCGCTATATCGTCCCGATTGCGAGTGATGCCAAGACCCTCGCTGACCTGAAGGGAAAGACCTTTGTGTTTGGTGCACCGTCCTCAACCTCTGGACATTTGATGCCGCGTTTTTATTTAATGCAAGCAGGCATTAATCCCGATACAGACTTTAAGAATGTGGCGTTTTCTGGTGCGCACGATGCGACGGTGGCTTTTGTTGCCAGCGGTAAAGCCCAGGCTGGTGTCTTGAATGCTTCTGTGTGGGATAAGCTGCTCGAGACAGGCAACGAGAATGCGAAGAAAGTACGTGTGCTCGACACCACGCCAGAGTATTTTGACTACAACTGGACCGTGCGTGGCAATCTGGATCCTGTACTCATTAAAAAAATCACCAATGCTTTTTTGAAGCTTGATGCGTCCGATGCAGGCCAAAAAGAGTTGCTCAGTTTGCAGCGTGCTTCAAAATTCATTCCGACACAAGCCTCGAACTATGACGGGATTGAGAAGGCCGCTCGCTCTGCCGGACTGATCAAGTGAGTCTTGGGTTTACGCTCAAGCGCGTCACACTGATCCATGCGAATGGGCAGTGTGCCTTGAAGGATATTTCCTTACAAGCCAAGCCTGGCGAAAAAATTGCGATTATCGGCCCCTCTGGTGCCGGTAAGACCTCGTTGCTAAGTATGCTCGCGACTGCCTTGCGTCCGACTGAGGGATCCGTCAGCATTGGTGAGCAAGCTGTCTGGTCGCTGGGCAAGAAGGACTTGCGCAAGCTGCGCGCGCGCATTGGCATGGTGCATCAGCAAGCACCCGTGCCGCCTAAACAGCGTGTCGTGACGGCGGTGTTGGCCGGTAAGCTCGGACAATGGTCGAGTACGCGTGCCTTGCTTTCATTGCTCTACCCACTTGATATCGCGGGTGCCTGGGAGGTTCTTGAACAGCTCGAAATTTCGGATCGAGTCTTTAACCGCTGTGATGAATTATCGGGTGGTCAGTTACAACGCGTCGGTGTTGCGCGTGTGTTGTATCAGTCACCCGATTTGATTCTTGCCGATGAGCCTGTTTCAGCGATGGATCCAACGCTTTCAGACACTACAATCGCCAGTCTGCATCGGGCGGCGACCGCGCGCGGTGTGACGTTTGTCGCAAGTTTGCACGCGGTGGATATTGCCTTGAAGTGGTTTGACAGGATTATTGGTGTTAAAGCGGGTGAAATCGCCTTTGACTGTACGCCTGACGAGGTCAGCCCCGAACGACTGCTGGATTTGTATGCTTCCGAGTCAAATGTCATTCCTGTGCAGGGCGTGACAGATTTGTCAAACATTCAGAATGCCAGCGCACCCACTCGATCAAGGTCCTGTGGAGTCTAGCGTCATGCAGCAACCTGTTCGCCATGATCCCGCTGCGCGCCGTCGTTTGACCGCGCTCGCGCTTGCGCTACTGATGATCTGGCCGCTATTGAGAATCGCTCAATTTGATCCCGCGACCATCTTCGATGCGAATAATCTTGAGGTGTTTGGGAATTTTCTCAAACAATTTTTCCCACCTCAGACCCATCAGGATTTTCTGTTGTTGCTCTTGAAGGCGGCGATAGAGACGCTTGCGATGGCCACCGCAGGTATTGCGCTGGCGATTGTCCTGGCTGTGCCCCTGGGGCTGCTGCTCAGTCATAGCCTGTCGATTTCACGCCTGGGTCCGGGACCCGGACGCAGGCTCGGACAGGGGATTCGGACATTTGCAAGACTATTGCTCTTATTTTTGCGCGGTATACCTGAGATCGTCTGGGCGCTGTTGCTCGTGCGGGTGTTTGGGCTTGGTCCTGCTGCAGGTGTGCTCGCTTTAGCCATTACTTATTCAGGCATGCTGGGCAAGGTGTACTCAGAGATTCTCGAGGCTAGTGATACACGGCCTGCGCGTGCGTTGTTGCTGGCGGGTAGTGGTCGCGGGATGGCCTTTTTATATGGTCTGTTGCCCGGTACGGCACAGGAGTTGACCTCCTACACCATCTATCGGTGGGAGTGTGCCGTGCGCGCATCGGTCATCATGGGTTTTGTGGGCGCCGGCGGTCTTGGGCAACTCATGGATCAGTCGATGAAAATGCTCAATGGCAGTGAGGTCTCAAGCATTGTGATTGTGTTTTTAATCCTGGTGCTGATGGCTGACGCGATCAGTTATTTTTGCAGAAAGCTACTGGCATGAATAGCTCTGTATCCGCCGCCCGCCTGCCTAAACCAGCATTTCCCCTGCTGGGTATTGTTGTGGCCGTACTGATCCTGGCCGTCGTGTTCGCCAGTTTTTATTACCTTGCTTTTAATCCCTTGGATTTGTTCACTGTTCGCGCGATGTCAAGTATCGGCGGATTTGTTGGGAGGTTTTTTCCACCAGACCTCAGCGCAGGTTTTATCACCAAGGTCGCCCAAGGCACAATTGAAACCTTGGCCATTTCTGCGATTGCTACGCTGTTGGCTGCAGTGTTTGGTCTGCTATTAGCCTTACCTGCTGCGAATCGTTTTGGCAGACCTGCTCAGCAAGCGGTGCGACTGATATTGAATTTTCTGCGCGCGGTCCCCGAACTTGTCTGGGCCACGCTTATGGTCTTGCTGGTTGGACTCGGTCCCTTTGCCGGCACGCTTGCTCTGGCCTTACACACGATCGGCGTGCTGGGCCGGCTGTTTGCCGAAACGCTGGAGAATCGGTCGCAGGCGCCTGCGCGTGCGCTTGTACTGAGCGGGGCGGGGCCCGTGACTGCTTTTTTATATGGAACGCTGCCTGATGCTGCGCCACAGTTATTGTCCTATGTCTTGTATCGCTGGGAGATGAATATCCGGATGGCGACAATTCTGGGCTTTGTTGGCGCGGGTGGTCTGGGTCAGATTCTGTATTACGAATTATCTTTATTACACGAACCGCAGGCCGCGACGGTCATGATGGCGATGTTTGGTTTGGTGATGATTGTTGATGCAATCAGTGCAAAAATGCGTCGCCTGCAGATTCACGCAGCAGGCTAAACCGGATTTTATCCAAGAGGTACGATGTCAACTCAGTCCATTATCAAAGGCTTGTTAGCAGAGCCGTCTCAAATCGAGCCAAAATATTTTTATGCTGACGTAGGGAGCCGTCTGTTTGAACTCCTCACCCTGATGCCTGAATATTATCCTACGCGCACAGAGCAGAGCCTGATGCGCTTGCATAGCAGGGAGATCGCCCAGACATTAGGCGAAGTCGGGGTGCTGATCGATCTGGGGGCTGGCAATTGTCATAAAGCGCGAGATTTGTTTGCCACGATGCAGCCCAAACAGTATGTGGCTGTTGAT